>JBKPQP010000041.1:0-10680 GCA_046734155.1 Actinomycetota bacterium
CGCAGGCTCCGCGAGCCACGCCGCCCAGAACCACCTCTATTCGTTCGGCGTCACGACGCAGAACCCGGGTTGCACGGAAGACCCACCGGGATTCTGTCTGTCCGCGACCTATGCGTACAGGATCCTTGCCGTTCAGCACGGCAACGACGATGCATGGGGCACCTTCTCGCGGTTCAACTACATGACCGGCGTCACCCGCAGGGGAGACGTCACCTGCATGATGGTCGCCGATGGTAAGGCTGCGATCGGCGGGTTCGAGACCTATCCCGACAACGTTCCGTTCCTGCTCTGGGTTCAGGATCGCGGCGTGCCGGGCGACTCGGTCTCCGATCGGATCAGCCCGTACGCGATCTTCCCTCCGGGCGATCCCGATCTGGCGCGATTGCCCGCGGACTTCCCACGAACGTGTCCGTCTCCAGACTCGTTCTACGGGTACTTCCCGCAGGCGAGCGGCGACGTCACAGTTGCGAGCAACTAGCGGCACAAGAGGGCGGGGCACCGCAGGGTGCTCCGCCCCTTCGCTAATGCCCGTCCTGGATGTGCGAGAAGTGGAGCCCGAACAGCCCGATCAGTGCCGAGCCGAAGAGCCAGACCGCGATCATCGAGACGAGGAAGATCCATTCGTAAGCGTCCATGCCCGCAGCGTGGCGGCGGCGGGGGCGGTGGTGATCCTGGAAAGACCGCAAAGGCGGTACGAGCGACTACCGGTCAGGACGCGAGGCGCTCGACCAGGTCGCACACGTCGTTCGGGTGGCCGATGTGGTGGACCTTGAGCGGTCCGACGAAGACCGTGCCGTAGCCGAACAGCTGGCCGAGGAGCGACTGGTCGATCTCGACCGCCTCGATCGCCTTCAACCGGACAGCCTTGGCGCGGCGGTGCAGTGTGCCGTTCAGCAGGTAGACCTTTTCCGTCGTCACGACGAGGTGCGTCCGCTCCCATTGCCAGACGGCCCGGAGCGTGAAGAAGGCACCCGCAGCGATGAGGGCAGCGCCGGCAACGGTCGCCGGAGTGAACGGCACGATCAGCGCCGCCACTCCGAGCGCCACGAGGAGCGCCGACCGGAAGATCGGGCGCGCGAGCACAGCCCCGTGTAACCGGGCGTCCAGGTACACCTCCTCGTCGCGGCGAGGGCGCATGGGGCGCCGCTTTCCACGGGCGAACCGGGTTTCCTGCCGTTTGCCCTGTGGCGAAAACGGCGAAAACGCCCTGCATGAGGCAGGTGATTGTCCGCGTGGCGCTGGGAACGCTCGTCGCCGTCGGAATCGTCGTCGGGCTGCTGGCGCTCTGGAAGCTGAAGGTGCTGATCGCCCTGCTCTTCCTCGCGTTCATCGTCTCGGCGGCCATGCGACCGAGCGTGGAGTGGCTGCGACGGCACCGCGTCCCGCGCGGCATCGGGATCGTGCTCCATTACCTCGCGGCCGCAGGAGTGGTCGTCTTGCTCTTGTGGCTCCTCGTCCCGCGTGCGGTCGACCAGATCGAGACCGCCGTCGGCGGCAACACCCTGCGCGAGGAGGCTCGGCACGAGACCGGGTGGAAGCACGACGCCCTGCTCTCGCTCGATCGCTGGCTGCACGACCTGCCCAGCGCAGGCAACGTCGCGGGACATGCCCTCGACGCGACCGTCCTCGGATTCGAGATCCTCGTCGGCGCCTTTTTCGTCCTGGCTGCCGCCGCGTACTGGATCTTCGAGCGAAACCGGGCGATCGCCGTGGTCGTATCAGTGCTGCCGCGCGACAAGCGCCGTGTTGTCCGGGACACGTGGGACCTGATCGACCTCAAGCTCGGTGCGTACGTCCGCGGACAGCTGCTCCTCATCTGTGCCGTGGCGACGGTGCTCTCGACTGCATTCTTCGCGATCGGGCTGCCGTACTGGCTGCTCGTCGGCGTGTTCGCCGGCGTCGTCGAGATCGTTCCGGTGATCGGGCCGCTGGCGGCTGGTGCGCTCGCGGTCGGGGTCGGGCTTACGGAGTCGTGGGACCTCGCACTCGCAGCCGGGATCGTCGTGCTCGCGGTTCGGCTGATCGAGGACTACCTCGTGATCCCGAACGTGCTCGGAGACGCCGTCGGCCTCTCGCCGCTCGTCGTGCTGGTCTCAGTGACCGCGACCGCAATCCTGTTCGGCGGCTGGGCCGTCCTGTTGGCAATCCCGCTCGCAGCGGTCGTGGCGACGCTGGTCAGCGTGATCGTGCTCGAGAAAGACCCCGCGGAAGAGGATGTTCCGACCGTGCTCTTTCCCGCAAAAGACGCCGAGGGCTAGGCCCCCGCGCAGCCGGGGGCCCGCTTCTGTGGCCACTCACTTAAATCGAGCCGGAGAACGTGTCGCAGGCGGCCGGCTTGCCCTGCTCGTAGCCGCGCGAGAACCACCGGCGGCGCTGCTCCGATGAGCCGTGCGTCCACGTCTCCGGGTTCACCTGGCCCTGCGTCTCGGCCTGGATGCGGTCGTCGCCGATCGCCGCGGCCGCGTCGAGGCCCTCGTTGATGTCCGACTGCGGGATCTGGTCGATCAGGCCGGTCTGGACCGCGTTCGCCGCCCACACGCCCGCGTAGCAGTCGGCCTGGAGCTCGGAGCGCACGGCCTTGCTCTCCGGCCCCTGCTGAGAGCCCCGAATCGAGTCGAGCACGCCCAGCTGGTCCTGCACGTGGTGCCCGTACTCGTGCGCGATCACGTAGGCCTGGACGAAGGGGCCGTTCGAGGCGCCGAAGCGCGACTTGAGCTCGTCGAAGAACCCGAGGTCGATGTAGACGAGCTCGTCGGCCGGACAGTAGAACGGCCCGACCTGCGACGTCGCGAGACCACACGCCGTCTGCACCTGGTCTGTGAAGAAGACGGTGTTGACGTCCTGATAGCGCTTGCCGCTTCGCTGGAAGACGCCGCTCCAGAAGCGCTGGACGCTGTTCACGACTCCGACGATGCGGCAGTCGTCGCGCCGGTTCGCGTCCTCGCCCGTCCGGCATTCCTGGGCGACGTCGCTCGGCGTCGCGCCTTGCCCGACCTGCGTGTTGTCGAGCGGCCCGAGCTGCCCGAGGCCCCCGTTGCCTCCGGACAGGACCGAGATGAGCAGGAAGACGACGAGCGCCGCGAGCCCGAGCCCACCACCCCCGACGGCCAGGCCGCCGGTCCCGAAGCTGCGTCCCCGGACGTCCGTCACCTGGCCGGGGTCGAGCTCAGCACCGCGGCGAAAGCGCATGCGGGCGTTTTCCCCCTTAAGGGGGGCGGCCGAAACTCAGGCGTTGCGCCAGCGGCCGAAGACCAAGCCGCCGAGCATGAAGCCGATGCTGAACGTCCCGATCGCGAAGGCGCCGAGCGTCGCTGCCTTGCGCGCCGAGGAGAGAGATTCCCAACGCCCGAGCGCCTCTTCCTCCTCCATCGTCAGCGGCTCGCCGCGCCGCTTCTTGCGCAGCGCTCCGCCCGCTCGCAGACCGAGATAGAGGTCGTCGAAGATCTCTGTAGGCTCGTCCGCCATCGCCATGAGTGTACCCCGAGGTTCGGCTCATCCAACCAGGCTCCTCCACGTCTCGGATCTCCATTTCGGGTCTGGTGGCGCGCCTGAGGTCGAGCGCGGGCTCGAGGCGCTGATCGAGCGAGTGAGCCCCGAGCTCATCGTCGCGAGCGGTGACCTGACACACCGGGGAAAGCCTGAGCAGCACACCGTGGCCGCGACGTTCCTCCGCTCGCTCGGGCCACCGGTACTCGCCGTCCCCGGGAATCACGACATCCCGTACAGGTTTCCCGCGCGGTTCACGCGGACGTTCGCCGAGTTCGAGCGGCACTGGGACACGACCGAGCCCGTGTTCAACTCGCCCACACTGCACGTCGTCGGCCTCAACTCGGTGCGCGCCTGGCGCCACCAGTCCGGCGGGATCCGCGACGCCCAACTCGACCGTGCGCGGGAGCTGCTCAGCGGCGGCCCCTCCGGAGCCTTGCGAGTCGTGACGCTCCACCATCACCTGATCGGTGCACCGTGGCGCTCGCGGAAGAAGCCCGTCTCCCGGCGCTCGCACGTGCTCGCCGCCCTCGTCGATTCTGGCGCGGAGCTGATCCTTGCCGGTCACATCCACCAGGGCGCCGTCAGCGAGCGACACGAGTTCGAAGTGATCACTGGTGACGCCCGCGGCGTCGTCGTCTCGATCGCGCCGGGGCTCGGGCAACCGCGCCCGAACAGGCGCGGCGAGGCGCGCGGTTTCCACGTCTACGAGGCCGATGAGAAGGCGATCCGTGTGGAGACGTACGTCTGGCGCGACGACGACTGGGGGCTCACGGCTGTGCGGACGTTCGCCCGCGGCCGGAAGCCCCTCAGCGTCGAAAGCGTCTAGGGAGCCGAGGTCGCCGGCCCGGAGCGCGACGCCATGACGCGCCCGTAGAGCCAGACGAGGATGATCGCGATCACGACGCCGACGATGAACTGCAGCCAGCCGCTCGAGAAGATGAGGCCGGCAACCACGAGCGAGGCAATCCCGATCAGGATCGTCACTATCCAGCCCATCGGGTCAGTGCCCGGATGAAGCAGGCGTCCGAGCGCTCCGACGATCGCACCCACGATGATGAGCCATACCCAATGCATGGCTTGACGTTACCCCGTCAGGAGTGACAACAAACGAGCTCTCGGCTGCTCACGCCGCTCCGGCGGGAACCGGCGCCTCCCTCCGAGTGCCACGGAGGGCGACGAAAGCGAACGGCAGCGAGGCCAGGAACTGTGCGCTCGTCGTCGCCCACGAGCTCGGGGAGAATCAGCCGCTGCGCCGAGAAGTACGGCGCTATGAAGCAACCGAGTGCAAAGACGCACACGAGCAGGAGCGGGAAAGAGAGCAGCCCCGCCTCGTGCAGAAGCGGTATCGCGAGCATCAGAGGAGCGCGACCCGCGTCGCCGAGCACCATCGTCGTGCGCGCCCCGAGCTTGGCGACCAGCGCACCGCTCGGGATCCCGAAGAGCGCGATCGGCAGGATCTCGACCGCGAGGACGATGGGCATCTTCGCCGCCGACGCGGTCGTGACGAGCACGAACCAAGGCAGCGCGAGAAACGTCATCTGCGAGCCGAGCGACGACACCGCCTCGGCAGTCAGGAGCGCGATCAGCGGCCTGCTGCGAAGTGCGGAGCCCTCGCTGCTCATCAGCCTATGCGGGAGCCTCCGCGGCGGCCTGCAGCTCGCGTCGGAGATCCTTGATCTCGTCGCGGAGCTTGGCCGCATACTCGAAGCGCAGCTCCTCGGCGGCGGCGAACATCTCCTCCTCGAGCGTGACGACGAGCTTCTCGATCTCGTCGGTGCTCATGCCCTCGACCTGACGTGAGCCGCGCCGACGCCTGGTCGGCACGTGCGGCGCCTCGAGCGAGAGGAACTCGGCGATGTCGGACACGCCTTTCCGGATCGACTCCGGCGTGATCCCGTGCTCCTCGTTGTACGCGAGCTGCACGGCGCGGCGGCGGTCGGTTTCCTCGAGCGCGCCCTTGATCGCCTCGGTCATCTTGTCCGCGTACATCAGGACCTTGCCGTTCGTATTCCGCGCCGCGCGGCCGATCGTCTGGATGAGCGCGGTCTTCCCGCGCAGGAAGCCCTCCTTGTCCGCGTCGAGGATCGCGACGAGCGACACCTCGGGCAGGTCGAGCCCCTCGCGCAGCAGGTTGACGCCGACGAGGACGTCGTACTCGCCGAGCCTGAGCTCGCGGATGATCTGAATGCGGTCGAGCGTGTCGACCTCGGAGTGCAGGTAGCGCGCCTTGACGCCCGACTCGAGCAGGTAGTCGGTCAGGTCCTCGGCCATCTTCTTCGTCAGCGTCGTGACGAGTGTGCGCTCGCCCACCACCTCGCGCCGGCGGATCTCGTTCAGCAGGTCGTCGATCTGGTTCTTCGTCGCCCGCAGCTCGACCTCCGGGTCGACGATCCCGGTCGGGCGCACGAGCTGCTCGGCGACCCGGGTCGAGTGCCGGAGCTCGAACGGACCCGGCGTCGCCGACACGAAGACCATCTGGTTCACCTTGTCCAGGAACTCGTCGAAGCGCAACGGCCGGTTGTCGAGTGCCGACGGCAGACGGAAGCCGAAGTCGACGAGGGTCTGCTTGCGCGAGCGGTCGCCCTCGTACATGCCACCAAGCTGCGGCACGGTCTGATGCGACTCGTCGACGAAGACGACCATGTCCTCGGGGAAGTAGTCGAGGAGCGTGAAGGGGTGCGAGCCCGGCGGACGGCCCTCGAGGATCCGCGAGTAGTTCTCGATCCCGTTGCAGAAGCCGAGCTCCTTCATCATCTCGAGGTCGTACTCGGTGCGCTGCCGGAGCCGGTGCGCCTCGAGCATCTTGCCCCCGGACTCGAGCTCCTTCGTGCGCTCGTTGAGCTCGTGCCGAATCTCGTCGACGGCGCGCTCGATCGTCGGCCTCGAGGTCACGTACTCGGTCGCCGGCCAGATCGCGACGTTGTCGAGCTTCGCGAGCACCTCGCCCGT
This sequence comes from Actinomycetota bacterium, assembly GCA_046734155.1. Taxonomy (GTDB): domain Bacteria; phylum Actinomycetota; class Thermoleophilia; order Gaiellales; family Gaiellaceae; genus VAXT01. Next base: position 6,439 of record JBKPQP010000041.1, read on the forward strand.
TAGCGGGTCGAAGTGCGTGATCTGCTCGACCTCGTCGCCGAAGAACGAGACGCGGTACGCGCTCTCCTGGTTCGCGGGCTGCACTTCGATGACGTCGCCGCGCACGCGGAAGCGCCCGCGCCCGAGCACGGCGTCGTTGCGCACGTACTGGCTGTCGATCAGCTTGCGCAGGACGAGGTCGCGATCGTGCTCCTCGCCGACGTCGAGGATTAGGACGCGCTCGCGCCACTCCTCCGGAGAGCCGAGGCCGTAGATGCAGGAGACCGATGCGACGACGACGACGTCGCGACGCGTGAAGAGCGCCGAGGTGGCCGCGAGCCTGAGCCGTGCGATGTCGTCGTTCTGGGACGAATCCTTTTCGATGTAGAGATCGGCCTGCGGGACGTAGGCCTCGGGCTGGTAGTAGTCGTAGTAGGAGACGAAGTACTCGACCGCGTTCGTCGGGAAGAATTCGCGGAACTCGTTGCAGAGCTGCGCGGCGAGCGTCTTGTTGTGCGCGATCACGAGCGCGGGTCGTTGCACCTGCTCGATGATCCAGGCCATCGTCGCGGTCTTGCCTGTGCCGGTCGCGCCGAGCATCGTCTGGAACCGCTCGCCTGCCTCGATCCCCTCGGAGAGCTCTGCGATCGCCTGCGGCTGGTCACCGGTCGGCCGGTATGCGTCGGAGGTCTGCAGCGCCGCCATCGGCCGAAGGCTAGCCGTCGTCTCCGCGCCCACCGCTACGCCGCCTCGGCCTGGATCGAAGTCGAGGCTTCACGCGGGCGCACCCAGAGGCAGGCGAGCGCGGCGAGGCCCATCATCAGCGTCTGGATCACGGCGAACGCGACCATCACGGGCTCGGTTCCAAACGCATCGAGCACGGGCCCCGCGACGAAGATCCCGACCGGCTGCAGAATCGTCCACGTGAGCATCATCGTCGGGATGACGACCGGGCGGAGAGCGGCAGGAACGCGAAGCGTCATCGTCGCGTGCAGCGGCGGGTTGACGATCCCGTTCGCGATTCCCGACACCGCCAGCGCGGCGCAGTACGCCGAGGCCGGAAGCTGGATCGTCAGCAGCCACAGCGGCAGCGCCTGGCCCAGGATGAAGGTCGCGATCAGCTGCGTCCCCTCGATCCGGCGCGCCACCCGGAACGAGATCAGGTTGCCGAGCAGGGCTCCGATTCCAAAGGACGCGAACAGCCACCCGACGACGCGGGGATTCGAGTCGAAGCGTGCGACGACGAGCACCGGCACGGCGATGAAGAACGCTGTCCAGGCGGCGTCGCCGATCGCGAGCGCCGGACCCCAGACGCGCAGGAGCGGCTCGCGGATCAGAAACCGGACGGCAACCTTTAGCGAGCGCCCCTCTTCAGGCGCTTCGACCGGCGGCCGGCTCGGGACGAACAAGGCGACGAGCAGGAACGAAACGAGGTAGCTCGCGGCGTCGACCAGGAGCACGGCGGGAGCGCCGATGAATCCGATCAGAATGCCCGCCACGACCGGGCCGATCAGGAGCGAGGCGCGTGTGGCCATCTGGGTCAGTGCGTTTGCTTCGGTGACGAGCTGCTCGCTCTCGCCGAAGAGCTCGGGCAGGATCATCTTGTGCGCCGAGAACGAGGGCGCCGTCAGCGCGCCGATCGCGAAGGCGATTGCGAGCAGGAGCCAGAGCGAGAGCCCGCCCGTCCAGTGCAGGATCGGAACGAGCGCGATCAGCGGGGCACGCAGCAGGTCGCAGAACATCATCGTTCTGCGTGCGCCGAGCCCGCCGAGTAGCCGTGTGCCCGGGATCGTCAGCAGCCCCATCCCGATCACCTCGGCCGCGACGACGAAGCTCATCCGCGTGGCCGAGCCCGTGGTCGTCAGCACGAACCAGGGCAGCGCTACCCACGTCATCTGCGAGCCGGTGGTGGAGATGACCTCCGCGGCGACAATCGCCCGGAGTGGGCCGCTCTTGAGGACGCTCGAGACGTTCATGCCAGATCCTCCTCCCGCATCTGCGGCATGGGTGAGGCCAAAAGGAACAGGACGCCGACTAGACAGCCCGCGACCGCGACCCACAGGGTCGGCCGCAGCCCGATTGCCGCGCCGAGCACGCCACCGAGCAGCGCCCCGAACGGCCTCGTTCCGTAGTTGAAGAACCGCGAGACGCCGACGACCCGGCTCCGCACCTCGTGCGGAATCAGCATCAGCATGAGGCTGTTCTGGTTGACATCGAAGATCATCACGCCGACGCTGGCCAGGAACTCGCCGGCGAGCAGCATCGAGCCGCTCAGCCAGTGCGGGCCCTGCGCGAGCGGGAAGAGCGCCATCGGGGCTGGGAACAGAACCGAGCCGACGACGACGGCGCGGCCGATTCCGAGCCTACGCCCTACGCGCGGTGCGATCAGCGCTCCTGCGAGCGCGCCGAACGACGCCGCGCCGAGGATCAACCCGATCGCCGCGGCGCTCAGCCCGAGCGTCCTGCTTGCGTAGAGGACGAAGATCGCGAAGATGAAGAAGCTGAAGAAGTTGATCGTGCTGGTGCACGCGACCCCGGCGCGCAGCACGCGCTCGTGAGCGAGGTAGCGGAAGCCTTCCTTCAGGTCGGACCGCGCGCTCGACTCGCTCGGCTCGACCTCGGGCTCGTGCACCTTGACGCCGCGCAGAGCGATCGCGGACACGACGAACGACAGCGCGTCGGCTGCGATCGCGACCGGCGCGGTCAGCAGCTGCACGAGGAAGCCGGCGGTCGTAGGCCCGACGATGTACGAGAGCGAACGCGTCGTGGAGAACTTGCTGTTCGCATCGACGTACTGCGACCGGTCGACGAGCGCGACGAAGAACGACGCATTCGACAGGTCGAAGAAGACCGTCAACGCACCGACGGCGAACGCAACGGCGACGAGCTGCCACATCGTCAGCGCTCCGAGCCACCAGGCGACCGGGATCGTGGCGAGCGCAGCCGCGCGGAGAACGTCGACGACGATCATGTTCCAGCGCCGGTGCGCGCGGCGGTCGATCCAGACCCCGGCGGGCAGCGAGAAGACCAGGTGCGGGAGCCAGGCCATCGCGGTCAGGATTCCCACCTCGAGCGCCGAGGCGTCGAGCGCAAGGATCGCCGTCAGCGGGATCGCGAGCGCGCTGACCTGGTCGCCGAAGACCGAGATGCTCTGCCCGATCCAGAAGCGGACGAAGAGCGGCTGCCTGGTTAGAGGCTGTGGGGCCTCCTCCCGCGGCCGGGCGTGGTCGATCCCGATTGCGACGGCCATCGTCCTAAGCGCGCGTGACCCGGATGTCGCCGCTCATGGCAGTCGCCCGCACCTCGACCAGCGGTCCCTCGCCGTCGGACGGCGCGTCTCCGAGCTCGAGCTCGGAGCTCGTTTCCCCACTCATCGACTTGGCGTCGATCCAGAGCTTCGAGCCTTGCTTGATCCCGACCTGAATGTCACCCGAGGCGGTCTGGAGGACGACGTCGCCTTCCCGCACGCTCTCCACCCCCACGTCACCGGACGCCGTCTGCACCTTGAGAGAGGCATCGGCCTCGAAGATGGAGATGTCGCCCGAGGCGGCGCGCACCTTGCCCTCGCCCTGCAGCCGGCCGACCTCCAGGTCGCCCGAAGCCGTGTTCACCGTCAGCGTCCCGTCGACGCGCTCGAGCTTGACGTCGCCGCTGGCCGAGTTGACCTGCGCCTCGCCGCCGACGTGCTCGAACTCGACGTCTCCGGACGCCGTGTTGATCTGAGCGCCGCCGAAATCGCCGCGGGCGTCGACGTCCGCCGAGGCTGTCGAGACCTCCACGTCGGCTCCGGGCGGCGACGTCACGCGGACCCGGACCTCATCGCGGAAGGCGCGAAAAAGGCCCGACCGCTTCTCGATGATCACGCTCACCTCATGGCCGTCCCGCTTGGGATGTAGCTCGACCCGGGCCTCCTCTTCCACCTCAGGGCTCCCGCTGATCTCGACGACGGTCTCCGTCCCCTCGGTGGTCTCGAGGTCGATGTCCCCGCTCGGCACGCGGATGTCGAGCGTGAGCGGGCCTGGGGTGTCGAAGGTCTCGCGCCTCATCGCCTTCTCCGAGGGCGTGCCTGCTTCGCGGGACGTGTGTCGATCTTGACTTCCGCATGTCCGAAAGGCAGTGGATAGAACTTGGTCGCCATCTGACTCTCCCTCCTTCTCAGCTCTGGCCGTAGCCTCGGAGCCGCTTGCCGGATCGCTGGACCCGACCGCCCGCGCCCCGCGAGAGGGCGCGGACGATCAGGCTGTTCACGGAAATTCCTTCGCG
>JBKPQP010000042.1:0-17188 GCA_046734155.1 Actinomycetota bacterium
GTGTCGTCCACGTAGATGGGCGCCTTCGCGAGCTTGTCGCACGCAGCGGTCAGGCGTGGCCAGTCATCGACCGCGAGCTTGCCCGTGCGCAGGCGATTCGACTCGACCTTCGCCTCGCTGCACATCAGCCGCTGCGTGACCTCGGACTTCGACATTTCAAGCGTGAACAGGGCGACCGGGATCTTCGAGCGCACTCCGAGGTTCGCGGCCATGCCGAGCCCGAGCGCGGACTTGCCCATGCTGGGCCGCGCGGCGACGATGATCAAGTTGCCGGGCTGGAATCCGCCGGTGATGCGGTCGATGTCGCGGTAACCCGAGGGCACCCCGGTCAGGTCCTCGCCGGCCTCATATAGCTGCGTAATCCGCTCGAAGCTCTCCTTGAGCAGCGCCTCGATGTGGCTGAACTCGGACGCGACCCGGGCCTGCGAGAGCTCGAACACGATCTGCTCGGCCTGGTCGACGAGCTCCTGCGCGTCGCCGGGGCGCTCCCAACCGAGCCGGGCGACCTCGCCTCCGACCCGGATCAGGCCGCGGAGGGTCGCCATCTCGCGGACGATCTTCGCGTAATGCGCCGCGTTGGCCGTGGCCGGGACGAGCGCCGCCAGTTCATGGATCCGCTCGCGCCCGCCTGCGCCGTCGAGGTCGCCGCGCTCCTCGAGCTCGTCGACGAGCGTGATCGCGTCGACCGGCTCGCCGCGCGCATACAGCGAGAGCGTCGAGCGGTAGATCTTGGCGTGGCTCTCGCGGTAGAAGTCGCCGGCGTCGAGTACCTCGCTGACGGCGCCGATTGCGCCCGGCGAGAGCATCATCGCGCCGAGGACGGACTCCTCCGCGTCGAGGTTCTGGGGCGGGACGGGGGCGTTCTGGGTCGAGGACGCGAGCGTGGCCACGTCGGAATTAGTGGTGGCTGGAAGCGCCGATTTCAACGGGTGGACAACCGTCTTTCGCACAGGCTCGAAGTGATCGGAAACACCGCCGCTTGCAGGGCCAGGGAACGCACGTTCGCCCGATTCTCCCCAGCCTGTCGGATGTCGTCCCCAGCACGCCGAACACGATCGGCGCGCGAATTTCGCGCTGCGAGCGGATACTTCGTCGATTCGTCCACAGGCTGGGTAAACGCCTGTGGAGAACTAGTTCGCCTCTTGTGACTCCTCCGGAGCGGGCGTGGGCTCAGGCTCCGCCTCGGCTTCGGCCGCCGGCTCTGCTTCGGAACCGACCTCGGCCTCCTCGGGCTCCTCGACCACCTCGTCCGCGGCGATCTCCTCCTCGATCGCGGCCTCGGCGGCCGCGCGCTCTTCCTCGGCCCGAGCCTCAGCTGCGGCAGCCTCGGCGGCCTCGGCCTCCTCGATCGCCTGCAGCTCCTCCTCTGGCGGCAGCTCCCCGCCCTCCGGCACGACGAGCACACGCGTCTCGACGGTCACTTCCGCGAAGAGCTCGATCGGGATCTGGTAGCGCCCGATCCGCTTCAGCGGCTCGTCCATCCCGATCTTGCGCCGGTCGACACGCACCTTGAGCTTGTTCCAGATCGCGTCCGCGAGCTGCGTCTGCGTGACGGAGCCGAAGAGGACGCCGGTCTCGCCGGCCTTGACGTCGAAGCGCAGCTCGGCCTGGCCGAGACGCTGCGCGATCTCCTGCGCCTGCTCGAAGCTCTGCGCCTCGCTCAGCGCGCGGCGCGCGTTCACCTTCTCGAGCTCCTTCACGCGCCACGGCGTCGCCGGCTCCGCGAGCTTGCGCGGCATGAGGAAGTTGCGCGCGTATCCGCGTGCGACGTCCACGACCTCGCCGCGCAGGCCGAGCTTGTCGACGTCTTCTCGGAGGACGACCTTCATCTGAGGCGCCGCTCGCGGTGCCGACACTTAGGACGTGCGAGCTTTGCTCGCGCGTCCGTCGGAACTGACCAGTCGATGACGATTGGACTCATAACTGCGGCTCTCAGTTGGACACGTAAGGCAGAAGCGCCATCTCGCGGGCGCGCTTCACTGCGACGGCCACCTGCCGCTGGTGGCGGCGGCACGTTCCGGTGATGCGCCGCGAGCGGATCTTGCCCTTCTCCGAGACGTAGCGGCGGAGCTGGTTGAAGTTCTTCCAGTCCACCTCGTCGACCTTCTCCTTGCAGAAGTAGCAGGGGCGGCGCCTGCCGGGCCGCTCCATCGGCTGGCGGCGGCGGCCGCCGCCCTGGCGCTCTTTCTGGTCTCGGTCGCTACGTGCCATCAGAAGGGAATGTCGTCGTCGTTCGCGTTGCCGAAGTCGGCGTTCTCGGTCGTCGCGCCCGCGGGCACGAACTGGCGCTCGCCGCCCTCGGCGTCGCCGCGGCTCCCGAGGAACTGGACGCTGTCGGCGATGATTTCCACAGCCTGGCGCTTCGTGCCGTCCTGGGCCTCCCACTCACGCCAGTCGAGCCGGCCGTCGACGCCCACGGGGCGGCCCTTCGAGAGGTACTGCGCGCAGCTCTCTCCCTGGTTGCCCCACACGGTAACGTCGAAGTAGTTCGGCTTGTCGCCCCACTCGCCGGTCTGCGCGTCCTTCTGGCGCGTGTTCACGGCCAGGCGCAGCTTGCAGACAGCCGTCCCGCTCGGGGTGTGGCGCAGCTCGGGATCCTTGGTCAGGTTTCCGACGAGGACGACTCGGTTGATGTTCGCCATTACTCCTCTCCTTCCAACTGTTGCTCGGCGACGCGCTCGTGCCCGGCGCCGGGTTCGGCAAACGTCTCAGCGTACTCCGGCTCGCGGTCGGCGCTCGGCGGCGGTTCCGGTGGAGTCGCGCCGGGCTTCGGCCGCTTGACGGCCATGTGCCGAAGCACGCCGTCGGTGATCTTGAGCACGCGCGAGATCTCGTCCAGTGTTCCCGGCTCGGCGGTGAAGGTCAGGAGGTGGTAGGTGCCTTCGGCCTTGTGGTCGATCTCGTAGGCGAGCCGGCGGCGTCCCCAGACGTCGTGGCTCTCGAAGGTTCCGCCTCCGTGCTCGACGAGCTCTCGCGTACGCGTGACGATCTCGTTCTGCCGCTCTTCGGGAAGCTCGGCGTCGAACAGCAGCAGGATTTCGTAGTCGATCACGTTCCCTCTGGCCTCCTTCGGTCTGAGTCGGCCTCACCATTGTCTGGCGCCGCCCGGGAACAGGGCTGCGGGGTGGCGAGGCAGGTGCCGGGCGACACTGTAGCATCGGCCTCGTGCAAGGCCGGCTGGCCCTTCTGCTCGGCGGAGCCGTGGTCGCGGGAGCCACTGCGTACCGCTTCCTCCTTCGGCGCCCGCCTGCTCCGGTCGTGCCCGATCCGCACGTGGAGGCGCTGAAGTCGAAGCTCGCGGAATCACGGGTCGTGGCCGAGGACCGTGAGGAATTCGAGGGCGCGGAGACGCCTGTCGACCAGGCCGAGAGCATCCCGCCCGAGCTCGGCGAGCGCCGTTCCTCCGTCCACGAGCGCGGTCGCGAGCTGGCCGATCAGATGCGGCGAGGTTCTAGAGCCGCTGAGTGAACGCGGCGACGCCCGCGGTCAGGCCGCGTGCGACGCGCCACTGATACGAGCTCGACTGCAGGCGCGCCCGCTCGGCCGGGTTCGTCATGAACCCCGTCTCGGCGAGGATCGCGGGCACGTTCGCCCAGTTGAAGCCGGTCAGGTCGCTGCGGGCGACGAGCCCGTCGTTCCTCGCACCCGTGGCGGCGACGGTCGCGCGCTGGACGAGCCGTGCGGCGCGCAGGCTGCGCCCGTAGATGTCATCCGTCCAGCCGCGATGGAAGGCGGGATAGAGCATCGACATCCCGTGCGATGAGCTGTTCGTGGAGCCGTCGGCGTGGATCCGAAGCATGAGCGCAGCGTGGCGCCGGTTGCAGAACTGGGCGCGCGCAATGTTGCCGCCCGTTCCGTACCGGAAGACGGGGCCGGTCCGCGTCATTGCGACTCGATAGCCGCGCCGCAGGAGCAGCGTCCGCGTCTTCTTCGCGATCGCGAGCGCTACGGCCGCCTCCCCGAAGGCGCCGCCGCCGTCCTTGATCTTGTACACGCGCGAGCCTGGCCCGATCGGCTCCGTCTGCCGCCCGACGGCGGGTGGGGTCCCGTGCCCCGGGTCGAGACAGATGAGCGCGGCTGCGACAGCTTCTGCGATCACAGGCGCAAACCATACGAATGTGAGCCGCGAGGCCTATACGAAAGGCGGATGTTCAGGGCGCGACGGCCGTGCCATCGTTGAGGCCGAAGACGGTTTCTTCGTAGGTGCGGGGTGCGGAAGTGGGAGTTGGGGGACAACCGAGGCGCCCGTTCCGGGCGAGTGTGGTGGTCGTGCTCGCCGTTCTCTTCGGGCTCGCAGCGACCGGCGCGACGGCGTTCGCAGCCGGGCCGAAGCCTGATCCGCCGCCCGTCAGGCGCACGCCCCCGCCGCCCCCACCGCCGCTGCCTGCGCCGCCGCCGCCGGCCTACGTCGTACCGCCGGCCCCGCCCCCACCGCCGGTCGTCTACCAAGCGCCTCCATCAGGCCCCAGCGCAGCTCAGATCCTGGCCGCGAACCGTGCAGCCGCCCGGGTCAAGGCGAGGAAGGCTCTCCTTCGGAAGCAGCGTCGTGCTGCGCGTAGGCAAGCGGCCGAGCGCCAGATGCGCGATGTCAAACGTGCAGCTGCAGCCTGGGAGAAGGCGGCTCCGGGGCGTGTCGTGCGGGCCCGGCACGCCTTCGAGGGTTCGGAGATCGCGCGTGCCGGTGGTTCCGTACCGAGCAGTCGCTTTCGCTGGGTCCTTCCATTTGCGATCGCGGCGCTGCTCGCGGCGATGCTTCTTCTGGTTCCCGGGTGGGTCGTGTCCCGCGATCGGATGTCGGACGTGCTCGCCGGCCATCGAGGTGACTTCACGGTCGGGGCCGGCATCGCTGTCGTGCTCCTGCTCGCCTTGAGATTCCTGGCTTAGGTGCTGAGTTTGCGGCTCACCTTGCTCGCGCTCCTGGTCGCGATCACGACTCCGCTGGTCGCCGCCCATGCGGGCCCCGCGGCTCCGCAGGCCGCGACCATCTCGATCGGCGACGTCACGGTCACCGAGGGTGACGCGGGGACGGCGAGTGCCACCTTCACGGTCACGCTCTCCGAGTCGAGCACCGACACGGTGACGGTCGACTACGCGACGACAGATGGCTCGGCGGTCGCCCCAGGGGACTACACGGCCGCGTCGGGCACGGTCACGTTCCTCCCGGGCGCGACGACCCAGACGGTGCCCGTGGACGTCAACGGCGACGGGCTCGACGAGGACAACGAGACGTTCGACGTAGTGCTTTCGAACGCGGTCAACGCCACAATCGACGACGGCGACGGTCTCGGCACGATCACGGACGACGATCCCGTACCTGGCCTCTCCATCGGCAACGCCACTGTCACCGAAGGGAACACCGGAACCGTGACGGCGACCTTCACGGCCATGCTCGACGCGCCCAGCGGTCGCACGGTCACGGCCGACTTCGCGACCGCCGACGGCACCGCCACCGCCCCGAGCGACTACCTCGCCGCGAGCGGAATGGTCACCTTCCTACCCGGCCAGACGTCTCGTCCCATAACCGTGACGGTCAACGGCGACACACTGGACGAGGCGGCCGAGACCTATTTGGTCAACCTTTCGACTGCGACGAACGCGACCATCCTGGACGGGCAGGGTCTCGGCACGATCACCGACGACGACTCGCCGCCAGCCCTCTCGGTCGACAACGTGACGGTCTCCGAGGGGAACAGCGGAACCGTCAATGCGAACTTTACGGTCAGCCTGAACGCCCCGAGCGGGCTCGCGATCTCGGTCGACTACGCGACCGCGAACGGAACTGCCACCGCGCCCGCCGACTACACCGCCGGGAGCGGAACGCTCACGTTCGCCGCCGGCGAGACGACGAAGACAGTGACCGTCGCGGTCAACGGCGACACGCTCGACGAGGCGAACGAGAACTTCACACTCAACCTCTCCAACGCCGTCAACGCCGCGGTCACCGACGGCACGGGCACGGGCACGATCACGGACGACGACCCGCTGCCGACGCTGACGATCAACGATGTCAGCGTCACCGAGGGCGACACCGGCACGGTCGCGGCCAGCTTCACCGTCTCGCTGACGCCGTTCAGCGGCCGGAACGTGACCGTCGACTACGCAACCGTCAACAACACGGCTGTCGCGCCCGGCGACTACACGGCGACGAACGGCACGCTCACCTTCACGCCCGGCCAGACGACGAAGACCGTCACGGTGCTCGTCAACGGCGACACGCTGGCCGAGGTCGACGAGAACTACTTCGTCGATCTCTCGAACCCGACCAACGCGTCGATAGGCGACTCGCGTGGCGTAGGGACGATCATCGACGACGACGGCCAGCCCACGATCTCGATCGGCGACGCGACCGTGACCGAGGGCAACAGCGGCACCGTGAACGCGAACTTCCAGGTCTCGCTCTCGTCGGCGAGCGGACAGACCGTGAGCGTCGGTTACTCAACCACCGACGGCACCGCCCTCGCCGGCACCGACTACGTCGCGACCGGCGGCAGCCTCGTGTTCACGCCCGGGCAGGTGACGAAGACGATCACCGTCCAGGTCAACGGCGACACGCTGGACGAGCTCGACGAGACCTTCACGGTCAACCTCGCAGACGCCGTCAATGCGTCGATCGCTGACGGCACGGGCGTCGGGACGATCACCGACGACGACCCGCCGCCGACAGTCTCGGTCGGCGATGCGACCGTCACCGAGGGCAACGCGGGCACCGTCAACGCCAACTTCACCGTCAGCCTGAGCGCGGCGAGCGCCAAGACGATCACGATCGACTACGCGACCGCCGACGGAACCGCGGTCGCTCCGGCCGACTACGTCGCTGCGTCGGGCACGCTGACGTTCACCCCGGGCCAGACGACGAAGACCGTCACTGCGCTCGTGAACGCCGACCTCCTCGACGAGGCGAACGAGACGTTCACGCTCAACCTCTCCAACCCGTCGAACGTGACGATCGCAGACGGGCAGGGGCTCGGCACGATTACCGACGACGACGCAGCGCCGACGGTGTCCGTCAACGACGTCACGGTCACCGAGGGCAACAGCGGGACGGCCAACGCCACCTTCACGCTCAGCCTCAACGTTCCGAGCGGGCGCAGCCTCTCGGTCGACTACGCGACCGCCGACGTAACCGCCACGGCGCCGGCCGACTACCAGGCGGCGGGCGGCACGGCCACGTTCACGGCGGGTCAGACGGCGCAGCAGGTGACCGTCCTCGTCAACGGCGACCTGCTCGACGAGCCGAACGAGACGTTCCGCCTCAACCTCTCGAACGCGGTCAACGTGACGATTGCCGACGGACAGGGCACCGGCACGATCACGGACGACGACCCGGCGCCGTCGATCTCCCTGAACGATTTGAGCGTGGTCGAGGGCAACCTCGGGACGGTCAACGCGACCTTCACGATCTCGCTATCCGCGCCGAGTGGGCAGACGGTCAGCGTCGACTACGCGACCTCCGACGGGACGGCACAGGCGCCGCTCGACTATCTGGCGACCAACGGGACGCTGAGCTTCACACCCGGACAGACCTCGAAGCAGGTGACGGTCCTCGTCAACGGCGACCTGCTCGACGAGGGCAACGAGACCTTCTTCCTCAATCTGACCAATCCGGGCAACGCAACGATCTCGGACGGCCAGGGCCTGGGCACGATCACGAACGACGACGGCGCGCCCGGCCTCTCCGTCAACGACGTAACGGTGACCGAAGGCGATTCGGGCACGACGAACGCCACCTTCACCGTCACTCTGGCCCCGGCGAGTGGGCAGAACGTGAGCGTCAACTACGCGACCGCGGACGGTACGGCGACCGCACCCGCCGACTACGCCGCGACGAGTGGAACGCTCACGTTCGCCCCGGGCCAGACCACGAAGACCGTGACCGTCCAGGTCGCGGGCGACACGCTCGACGAGCTCGACGAGACGTACACGCTCAACCTGTCGAACGCCGTCAACGCGGCGATACTCGACCCGAGCGGGCTCGGCACGATCGTCGACAACGACCCGCCGCCGGCGCTCTCGATCAACGACGCAACCGTGACCGAACCGAACACGGGCACGGTCAACGCGACGTTCACGGTCAGCCTGACTGCCGCGAGCTCCCGGTCGATCACGGTCGACTACGCGACCGCGAACGGCACGGCGACGACGCCTGCCGACTACACGGCTTCCAACGGGACGCTCACCTTCACCCCGGGCCAGACGACGAAGACGGTGACCGTGCTCGTGAACGGGGACGTACTCAACGAGCCCAACGAGACCTTCTTCGTCAACCTCACGAACGCATCGAACGCGACCATCGCCGACGCGCAGGGCCTCGGCACGATCAACGACAACGACCCGCTGCCGACGCTCGCAGTCAACGACGTCACGGTCACCGAAGGCAACGTTGGGACTGTCCTCGCCAACTTCACGGTCAGCATGAGCGCGGCCAGCGGTCGCGCGGTCTCGGTCGGCTTCGGGACGGCGGACATCACGGCCACCGCCGGCTCGGACTACCTCGCGACGAGTGGGACAGTCACCTTCGCCGCCGGCGAGACCACCAAGCAGGTGACGGTGATCGTCACCGGCGACCTGCTCGACGAGGCGAACGAGACGTACGCGCTCAACATCTCGAACGCGGTCAATGCGACGATCGTCGACGCGCAGGGGATCGGCACGATCACCGACGACGACGCGCTGCCGGCGTTGTCGATCAACGACGTGACGGTGACCGAGGGCAACTCGGGAACGGTCGCCGCGACCTTCACGGTCACGCTCACGCCGGTCAGTGGCCGCTCCGTGACGGTCGACTATGCGACGGCCGACGGCACCGCGCAGGCGCCTGGCGACTACCAGGCGACGACCGGGACGCTGACGTTTACGGCCGGCCAGACGACGCGCACCGTGACCGTTCTCGTCAACGGTGACCTGATCGACGAGAACAACGAGACGTTCCTCCTCAACTTGACCAATCCGGGCAACGCCACGATCTCGGACGCGCAAGGTGTGGGCACGATCACCGACGACGACGGCGCGCCCACGCTGTCGATCAACGACGTCACGGTCACCGAGGGGAACACTGGGACGACGAACGCCGTCTTCACGGTCACGCTCTCGGGGGCGAGCGGCAACGCGGTCACGGTGGACTATGCGACCGCGAACGGCACCGCGACCGCGCCCGCCGACTACACGGCCGGCTCGGGGACGCTGACCTTCCCGGCTGGGGTGACGACGAGGACGGTCACCGTCCCGGTCGTCGGCGACGTCCTGGACGAGGCCAACGAGACGTACTTCGTCAACCTCTCGAACCCCGCGAACGCGGCGATCGCTGACGGCCAGGGCCTCGGCACGATCACCGACGACGACGCGGCGCCGACGCTTTCGATCAACGACGTCACGGTCACGGAGGGCGACACCGGCACGCTCAGCGCGAACTTCACCGTCACGATGAACGCCGTCAGCGGGCAGAACGTCTCGGTCGACTACGCGACTGCCGACGGTACCGCGACCGCGCCCGCGGACTACACGGCGACGAGCGGCACGCTCACCTTCACCCCCGGCCAGACGACGAAGCAGGTGACCGTTCAGGTCAACGGCGACCTGCTCGACGAGGCGAACGAGACCTATTCCGTCAACCTGACGAACCCGTCGAACGCGACCATCTCGGACGCGCAGGGCCTGGGCACGATCACCGACAACGACCCGCTGCCCACGCTTTCGGTCAACGACGTCACCGTCACGGAAGGGAACTCGGGCACGGTCGCCGCGACCTTCACTGTCACACTCGCGCCCCTCAGCGGTCGTTCGGTCACCGTTGGCTACGGGACTGCGGACGGCACTGCGCAGGCTCCCGGCGACTACCAGGCGGCGAGCGGCTCGCTCACGTTCGCGTCCGGCCAGACGACGAAGCAGGTGACGGTGCTCGTCAACGGCGACCTACTCGATGAGGCCGACGAGACCTTCCTCGTCAACCTCACGAGCCCGACGAACGCGACGCTCGCCGACGCGCAAGGCGTGGGCACGATCACCGACGACGACGCGCTTCCCTCGCTCGCGGTCGACGACGTAACCGTGACCGAGGGCAACTCGGGCACGACGAACGCGAACTTCACGGTCAGCCTGAATGTCCCTAGCGGACGGACCGTGACGGTCAACTATGGGACCGCCGACGGCACCGCGCACGCGCCCGACGATTACGTGGCCGCCAACGGCACCCTCACGTTCGCAGCCGGCCAGACGACGAAGACGGTCACCGTGCTCGTCAAGGGCGACCTGTTGAACGAGACGAACGAGACGTACTTCCTCAACCTGTCCGGCCCGACGAATGCGACCATCGCAGACGGTCAGGGCATCGGCACCATCGTCGACGACGACGGGCTCCCGTCCCTGTCGATCGCCGACGCGACGGTCACCGAAGGCGATACCGGGACTGTGAATGAGACCTTCTCGGTCACCCTCAGCGCGTCAAGCGCGCAGACGGTCAGCGTCGGCTTCGCGACCGAGGACGGCACAGCACATGCTCCCGATGACTACTTCGCCGGCGGCGGCAATCTTGTCTTCAACCCGGGCCAGACGACGAAGACCGTCACCGTCCAGGTACGGGGCGACCTACTGGACGAGCCCGACGAGGACTACTTCGTCACCCTTTCCGGGTCGGTCAACGCGACGATCGGCGACGCGCGGGGGGAGGGCACGATCACGGACGACGACGGCCCGCCTGGCTTGTCGGTGAACGACGTGACCGTGACCGAGGGCGATTCGGGCACCGTCAACGCGAACTTCATGGTCAGCCTCAACGCGCCCAGCGGGTGGCAGATCACTGTCGATTTCGTGACCGGCGACCGCACCGCGCACGCGCCCGAGGACTACCAGGCCGGCAGCGGCACGCTGACATTCGCGCCCGGCCAGACCTCGAAGACGCTGACCGTTCTCGTCAAGGGCGACACGATCGACGAAGCGAACGAGACATTCGTCCTCGACCTCGCCGCCCCCATCAACGCCACGATCGCCGACGGCGAGGGCGTGGGCACGATCACCGACGATGACGCGCCTCCGCCGCCGCCTCCAGCTCCTCCGCCGCCGCCGCCACCGCCGCCACCGCCGCCACCACCGCCACCGCCCCGGCCGTCGGCCCATCGCGCGCCGCTCTACCAACCTCCCTCGGGGGCGCGGGTGACCATCCCGCCGATGCTCAGGTGGCGCGGAGTGAAGCGCGCGCGCTTCTACAACGTCCAGCTCTACCGCAAGGGCCGGAAGCTCCTGAGCCTCTGGCCGTCGAGGACGAGCCTGAAGCTGCACAAGCGCTGGTCGTACCAGGGGCGCAGCTTCCGGATGATCCGTGGCAGCTATACGTGGATCGTCTGGCCGGCGTTCGGAAGCCTGAATCAGCCGCGCTACGGCTCGATGGTCGGCGAGAGCACGTTCAAGATCGCTCCGAAGAGCTAAAGGGCGGCGCGCTCGGCGCTGCGCAGGCCGCGCCACGCCCATACAGACAGCCCGGCGGCCATCGCTGCCGCGACCAGGAACGCGATCGACACGTGATCCGTCGAACCCGAGATGAGGCTGCGTCCGCCTTCGAGCAGCGCCGTGGCGGGATTGGCGCTCGCGACGGCGTGCAGCCAGCCGCTGAGGAGTGAGAGCGGCACGTAGACAGGAGCAAAGAAGAGCACCAGGAAGACCGGGAGCTGCATGATCGGGCCGGCCTGGACGGTGCGCAGGCGCATCGCCACCCCGCTTGCCCAGAACGTTCCGGCGAGGCTGACGATCAGCGCGAGGGCGTAGAGCGCGACGAGGTCGACGCCCGCGCCGCCGACTTGCATGCCCACCGCCAGGGCGACTACGGTCAGGATCACCGCGGTGACTGCCCAGCGCCCTGCGGCCGCTATCGCGTAGCCGGCGACGATCCCACCGCGCTTCGGCGCTGCGAGCAGGAGCCGCCGCGCGAACCCGTACTCGAAGTCGCGCGCAATCCCGAACCCCGTGAACACGCCGCCGAAGGCGGCCGACTGGAGCAGGACGAACACGAACTGGAAGGCCGTGTAACCGTTTGGAAAGTCGAAGCCGGGGATGTTGTCGACCCGCGAGAGCCCGCCCGCGAACGCCGTGAAGAAGAAGAGCGGGAAGATCATCCCGGGCAGGAACAGCGAGGGTGTCGTGAACACGTTGTGCAGCACGCGCCAGGCGACTGCAAAGGCGACGTTCCAGAACTGCCTGCTCATGTCCGCGTCAACCTGAGCTGGAGCGCCCAGCTCGCCAGCACCATCGCCGCGCCGGCGAGCACGGCCGCGAAGCCGAACGCGAGACCGAGCGCTTCCCAGTCCCAGCCCGTGATGATCAGGCTGCGCAGCCCCTCGATCAGGTACGAGATCGGGTTGAACGTCGCCACGGTGCGGAACCAGTCAGCCTCGATCAGGTTCCGAGGCAGGTTCATCGACGACAGGAAGAGCCCGACGAAGAGCAGCGGGAAGAGCCCCTGCACCGCCTCGCCGGATCCGGTCCGAAGTGCGAAGAACGCGCCGAGCGCGCCGAATGCGATTGCGACGCCGGTGGCGAGAACGATCAGGACGATCCCGCCGACGATCCCCGACTCGAGCCGCACGCCGACGATCAGTCCGACAGCGAGGTAGTAGCAGTTCTGGATAAAGGCGAGGACCGCGATCCCGCCGAGCTGTCCGACGATCAGTGCGCCGCCCCGCAGTGGGGTCAGCGCGAGGCGGTTCAGGAACCCGGATTGGATGTCCCGCGCGAGATCGGTGCCCGCGTTCATCGTCGCGAAGAGCGCTCCCTGGATGAACGGAAAGGCGAGGAAGAACGCGAGGAACGAGTCCGTCGGGAAGCCCGGGATCTTCGTCGCGGGGCTGAGCCCGGCCGATGTGACCGCGAGCAGCGCCGTCGGAAAGACGAACGGAAAGATGATGTTCGCGGGCTGACGGGCCGTCCGCACCACCGACCGGCGCGCGATATAGCCGACCTGCGCGAGCGCGCTCATGCCTCGACCTCGGTTTCCTCCTCCTCGGCGCCTTCGAGCGAGCGGCCGGTCTTCGCGAGGAAGACGTCGTCGAGGCTCGGCGCGTGCAGCTCGAGGTTCTCGAGCTTGATCCCTTCCGCGTCGAGGGCGCGGATGATCCCGGCGAGATCCTCGACGCCGTGCTCGAGCCGGACCGCGACGCCCTTCGCGGAGCCGCCCGTGTTCTCGCCGAACTGTTCGAGGATGCGCGCGATCGCCTCGGGTGTCGCGCCGTCGGCCGGGACCGCCTCGACCGTCGGCCGCCCGATCTGCGCCTTCAGCTGCGCGGGCGTGCCCTCGGCGACGATGTGCCCGTGGTCGATGATCCCGACCCGATCGGCGAGCGCATCGGCCTCTTCCAGGTACTGCGTGGTCAGGAAGACGGTGACGCCGTCGTCGCGCGCGAGCCGGGCCACCTCGGCCCAGAGGGCGCTCCGGCTCTGCACGTCGAGGCCCGTCGTCGGCTCGTCCAGGAAGAGGATCGTCGGCCGGTGCGCGAGTGCGAGCGCGAGGTCGAGCCTGCGCTTCATGCCGCCGGAATAGCCGCCGACCTTGCGATCGGCTGCAAGCGTCAGGCCGACCCGCTCGAGGAGCTCCTGCGAGCGGGCGCGGCGCTCGGAGCGGGGGATCCCGTGGAGCGCGCACTGCAGGTTGAGGTGCTCGCGGCCTGTGAGCAGGTTGTCGAGCGCCGCCTCCTGGAGCGCCGCTCCGATCGAGGAACGGACCTTTGGCCCCTCCTTGACGATGTCGAACCCGGCCACGCGCGCGCTGCCCGAGGTCGGGGGCAGGAGCGTCGTCAGCATGTGCACCGTCGTCGACTTCCCGGCGCCGTTCGGTCCCAGGAACCCGTAGATCTCTCCGGGCTCGACCCGGAGGTCGATCCCGTCGACCGCGTGGATGTCGCCCTTGAAGGTACGGACGAGCCTCTCGGCCTCGATCCCGTGCGCCTGCGCCATTCGCTCGACTTTACATGACGATGCTTGAACTAGTCAAATATCGATGGTTGCACAGATCGACTAGTTCAAGTACCATTCCTTGTGATGGCTGTGATGGCTCCAGCGAGGTCTCCGGCGCATGAGGCGCAGCAGCACTTCTTCGAGATCGGCATGGAGGCGCGGAAGCTCGTCGTCCAGAAGCTGGGCGAGCTGGGCCTGACCTTTCCGCTCGCGCACGCGCTTCGTGTGCTCGATCCGGACCGGCCGCGTCCGATGCGCGAGCTGGCGGACGAGCTCTTCTGCGATGCCTCGAACGTGACCGCGCTCGCGGACCGGCTCGAAGCCAAGGGCCTCTCAGTGCGTCGGCCGGACCCGGACGACCGCCGCGTCAAGGCCCTCGCGCTCACGGCCGAGGGCGAGCGAATCCGCGAACGGGTCTTCGAGGTGATGTCCGAGCCGCCGCCCCCGATCGCCGCGCTGCCGGTCGCCGATCAGCGCGCGCTCCGCGACATTCTTCGGCGCGCGGTCGAGATCCAGCGCCGGAGCTAGGCCGCGACCGGTTGGGGCGACTGGTGGGCCAGCTTGACGAGGCCCGCGACCAACTCGGTGACTGCTGCGCCCGCGCTCTCGTCGGTCAGGTTCAGGTCGGGGTCGAAGCGCTCCCACGCCACCGGCAGCGCGACCTGCGGCTCCTCGAGCACGGCCGCGCCCGGGAACAGGAGGGCATCCCTCACCTGTTGCTGCGCGCGGCGCGTCCCGCCGCGTCCGCTCGAGGCGCCCATGATGCCAACCGGCTTCCAGCGCAGCACGGACGCGAGTGCCGGCCGCGAGAGCCAGTCGATCGCGTTCTTCAGCACGCCCGACGTCCCGCGGTTGTACTCAGGGGTCGCGAGCAGGAGCGCGTCCGCCTCGGCGACCGCAGCGCGCAGCTCGGCCACCGGCTCGGGATCGCCGACTGCCTCGACGTCGTCGTTGTAGAGCGGGATCGCGGACAGGTCGAAGATCTCGATCTCCACGTCCCACGGAGCGAGCTCGGCCGCAGCCCGCAGGAGCGCGGTGTTGTACGAGCGCTCCCGCAGGCTGCCGGAGATGCCGAGGATCTTCGTCACGAACGGACCGCCGTGATGTCGGCCGTGATCTCGACGCGCGTCGGGCCCCACTCGATCTCGCCCTGGACCCGGAAGAGCGTCTTCTCGACACCGTCGGCGTCCGTGCCCGTGGCCTGGAACTTCGCGTCCAGCTCGACCGGGATCGCGACTTCCTTGACCGTCAGGTCGCCGAAGATCTTGTGGCGGTCGCCCTCGACGTGCTCGATGCGGCTCGACTGGAAAGTGATCTCGGGATACCGCCCGGTCCCGAGGAGGTCGTTCGAGCGGAGGTGCTCGTCCCGCATCGCGTTGTCGGTGAGGACGCTCGGCGTGTGGACGACGCCTCGCGCGGACTGCTCGTCTCCGCCCTCGACGGTACCCTCGAAGTCCGTGAACCGGCCGCTGATCGACTTCATCATCGAATCCGTGTCGACGACGTCGAAGCGGATGCTCGAGTGAACCGGATCGACCGTCCACGTGCCGGCCGGGATGAGGGTGGTGTTCTCTGTCTGGATGGCTGACACTTCGTCTCCCTTCGCAAGTGCTAATATTTGAGTGCTCAATAGTTGAGCAAGCAAGAGAATAGCAGAAAAGATTGAGTAGTCAAGTAACTCAAGAACAGGATGTGCTGGTGGAGGCGTGGATCAACCTCCTGCGGGCACACGCGGTCACTACACGGCAGTTCAACGCCGAGCTGCTCGCCGCCCACGGACTGACCATCAACGACTTCGACGTGCTCGCGCAGCTCGCGCGCGCGCCCGAGAAGGCGCTGAAGCGCATCGACCTCTCGGAGCGTGTGCTCCTGACTCCGTCAGGCATTACGCGGCTGCTGAAGGGGCTCGAGCAGGCCGGGTACGTCTCGAACAGGCCCTGTGCCGAGGACGCGCGCGTGACGTATGCGGTCCTGACGCCGGAGGGCGAGAAGAAGCTCGCCGAGGCGCGCGAGACGCACGTCGCTGACGTCCGTGAGGTCTTCTCCGAGCTTTTCAACGAAGACGAGCTGGGGGTTCTCGCCGAGCTTCTCGAGCGGATCCCGCAACGCGAGCTGCCCTGTGATTGAGCTCCGTCCGATGACGCCGGAGTTCCTCGAGGCTCTGCTCGAGGGCGACCGCGAAGGCGCCTCGAAAGCGCTCGACGTCCAGCTACCCGAGGGCTTCCCCCGTGAAGGCGGCATGCGCTTCTTCGCGCTCCGGCTCACTCAGATGCGCCGGGACGAGCGTTTCCGGGAGTGGTGCCCGCACGCAATCGTCCTCGACGGGAAGATGATCGGGCACGCCGGCTACCACGGTCCGCCGGGCGTGAACGCGAAGCAGAGCCCTGACGCGGTCGAGATCGGCTACACGATCGAGGAGCCGTGGCGCGGCCACGGGTACGCGACGGCGGCCGCAACGGAGCTCTTGCGCCGCGCCGAAGAGCGCGGCGTGCGCCACTACGTCGCCTCGACGACGCCGGACAACGAGCCGTCGCTCGCGATCATCCGCAAGCTCGGCTTCCGCCAGACCGGCGAGGCGATCGACGAGGAGGACGGGCTGGAGCTCGTCTTCGAGCTCGAGCGCTAGGCCAGGAAGTAGACGAGGAACGTGATCGTCAGCAGGATCGCGACGGCGAGTGTCACGACAAGCATCACGCCGCCGAGGACGAGCGGCATGCTCTCGTCGTCTTTTCCCCGCGCAGCCTTCCGGTAGAGCCGTTTCGGCGTCTGGACAGGATCGGTCATCGCTCTCGTTGTTCCCGATCGAAACGGGTGCTAATCAGGCATGTTGGACGACCGGTGCGGTCGTCTCGGCCGCCGGCGCGGGCGCGAGCGGGAGGTCGATCGCGAAGGTCGACCCGTGGCCTTCCTTCGAGCTGACAGTCAGCCTCCCGTCCATCCGCCGTACGAGCTCACGGCAGATGTAGAGCCCGAGCCCAGTCCCGCCGACGCCCCGCGAGAGCTGGGGATCGACCCGGTAGAACTTGCCGAAGATCCGCTGCTGCTCGCCGTGCGGGATGCCGAGGCCCTCGTCCGTGACCGATACGCGAACGCTCGTGCCGTTCGGTTCGACGCGAACCTCGACCGCGCCTCCTTCGGGTGAGTACTTGACGGCGTTGTCGACGAGGTTGATGAGCACCTGTCGGAGCTTGTCCTCGTCGCCTGCGACGAACGAGCCCTGTTCCTCGGCCACGAGCTCGAGGGTGACGTCGTC
>JBKPQP010000043.1:0-6911 GCA_046734155.1 Actinomycetota bacterium
GCCCAAGCCGGGAAATCGCACCGTCGAGCTGAACTGGCGCACGACGCCCGACGCGCAGTCGGTGCAGCTCTTGCGTTCGCCGGGGCCGAACGGCGAGGCCGAGGGCGTCATCTTCCGCGGCTCGAGCACGTCGACGAGCTATCTCGACACCGGGCTTCGTCCCGGACGCACGTACCACTACCGCCTGAGCGCCGTCGACGAGGCGGCCAACGCAGCTGGCCGCCAGGTCGACTTCGTGGCCCGCGGGGCGCTGCTCGTCCCGGGCCCGGGCGAGCGGGTCTCCAAGCCGCCGCTGCTCGTCTGGTCGGCGGTCAAGGGAGCGAGGTACTACAACGTCGTCCTCGTCCGCGGCCGCCGCGTCTTCAGCGCGTGGCCGGTGCGGGCGCGGCTACAACTGCCTCGGGCCTGGAAGTACCACGGTCGCCGCTACAGGTTGCACGCAGGCACCTATCGCTGGTACGTCTGGCCGGGCCGGGGGAAGCTCTCCGCCGGACGGTACGGCAAGCTCCTGGGCGCCAGCTCGTTCGTCGTGTCGCGCTAGCGCTCTTCCCGGATCACGCGCGCCGAGATCGCCAGGAAGGCCGCGTCGCCGAGAACGAGGAAAAGGAGCGCGAGGCCGCCGAGGAAGAGAAGCCGATTGGAGTCGCTCGTCCCCGTCGGCACTGCGGCCAGCGCGATGCCGGCCCCGGGCCTCTCGATCCCGTGCGCGATCGTCCTGACGGCGGCTTTCACGGCGTGGGTCGCCTTCGGCTTAGGAGGCGGGTGGTGTGCCCGCGGCTTCGGCCTCGCGCTCGTGGCAGGTCGCTGTTGAGGCGGGGCTGACGTGTTCGTGGCGAGGGCCGGTCGTGGCGGCGTCGTGGACGTGCGCTGTGAGGTCGGCGAGCTCGTCGTGGTGCTCGTGGCGCTCGGAGGCGGCGGCGCCGGAGCTACGGCACGCGCGGCCGGGGCGGGCTCCGGGCCGATCCTGGACGGAGCCTTGACGGGCGGACGCTCCGGCCCGGCCGCCTGAGCCATCGTAGGCGCTGCCAGAAGTCCGAGCACGGCAACAAGAAGAACTCGTACTAGCCGCAGTCGCTGAGCCTCGTCCTCCACTAGCCTTCCCCCTCCTGCCTTGTAGCAATGGTACTACCCAATCGCGAGAGGCGTGTCAACGCCTCTGTGCAGGGGTTTTTCAGGAGGGAGCGCTTCTCGGCGGCCGCACGCGGAACCGGGTCGTCCAAAACCAGACCGCCAGGAACGCAATGTAGACGAGCCCGAGGGCAACTCCGAGCTCGAGCATCGGCCGCGGGTCATTGCGGGTCTCGGGCTGGATCGACGAATAGTTCTGAGACCCGATCCAAGCACCGGATGAATCACGGCTGTCACCCTGGCCTTTTTTGCTTCCAAACACTGAATGATGAGTGAAAACCGGTGATATCACTTGCACATAAATAGCATTGCGCAATTCACCACTGGGCGACGCCGACCCGCTCAACCGAGCCGAAAGCTGGCCCGAGCTCGCCGCGCTGTCGTGATACTGCCCCCTGTTTGAGCCGTGATACTGCGCGATTTCCCCCTTCTGGGCGGCTCGGAGGGCCGTACCGGGCCCGGCCGGCCCTCTCGAGCCACTTGCGGTCGGGACGAGCGCGACGAAGGCGGCGGAGACGATGAGCATCGCCTCCGCCGCGCGGGCGATGCGCTGCTTCGACACGATGTGATTCCAGATACAAGCAGGTGAGAAGATCTTGAAGTCGATAATTCGAAAACTACCCACCTGAGAAACGAGTAAGTCATAGAGATATTCAACTTTTCGTTCGACTAATCGCAACGGACTGGCTATTATCGAACGAGAAAGGGGGAAGAGGCTTCACGATGGCAGTGATGGAAGTCGCCGCCAGGCCGGCACCGAGGCGGCGAATCTTCAGGACTGGAGGGGCGCAGTCGAATGCGGCGAGCGTGATGGCCTCGCGCGCCCTGCTGCACGCCTACCACCGGGAGGGAGACCTGGCGGCCCGCGAGCAGCTCATCCAGCAGTATCTGCCGCTCGTGCGGAGGGTGGCGCGCCAGCACGCGGGCCGCGGGGAGCACCTCGAAGACCTCGTTCAGGTCGGCTCGATCGGCCTGATCAATGCGATCGACCGGTTCGAGCTCGAGCGCGGCGTCGACCTGGCCGCCTATGCGATCCCGAGCATCGTCGGCGAGATCAAGAGGCACCTCCGGGATCGCGTCGGGCCGATCCGGATTCCGCGCCGGCTCCAGGAGGTGAACGCCTCCCTCAGGGCGAGCGCGGCCGGGCTGGCCGCGACGATGGAGAGGCCGGCGACGATCGCCGAGGTGGCCCACGCGGCCGGCGTCGAGCGCGACGTGGCCCTCGAGGCCCTCGTCGCCCAGCGCTCGCACGAGCCCGTTTCGCTCTCACGCGATGCGAGCGGCGAAGGCCCGGAGATCGAGGCCAAGGCGTCGACCGAGCAGGGCTACGACACCGGGGAGGACCGCGCCCTGCTGGCGAGAGGGTTCCGCGCGCTCGACCAGCGGGAACGACAGCTTCTTCATCTCGCCTTCTTCGCCGGCATGAGCCAGGCCCGCATCGCCCGGGAGGTCGGAATCTCGCAGATCCACGTCTCGCGCCTCACGCGGCGGGCGCTCGAGAAGCTGCGCGCCGAGATCGGGCCGGGTTAAGAAACCGTTCGGCCGGAGAATTCGTATGTGCTCTTTGTTGCGGCGAGGCGTAGAATTCCCATTCGTGAGCAGGAGGAAGAAGTGAAGCGCTACTCGAGCGCAGTCGATCGGTACGTCGAGCTGCCGTACCACATCACGCTCGTCCAGGACGGAGACGACGGCGGCGGGAAGTGGATCGCCGCCGCGGAGGAGCTTCCGGACTGCACGAGCCGCGGCGACACGGCCGAGGAGGCGATCGGCGGGCTGAAGGAAGCCATGGGTGCCTGGATCTCCGCGGCGCTGAAGGAGGGCCGGGACATTCCCGAGCCGAGGAGCGAAGCGAGCCATAGCGGCCGCCTGCTCTTGCGCATGCCGCGGACGTTGCACGCGGCGCTGACGAAGGCCGCCGAGCGTGAGAACGTGAGCCTCAACCAGTTCATCACGGATTCGCTCGCGAGCGTCGTCGGCTGGCGCCGTGGGCCGACGGCCGGAGAGGCCACCAGCGCTCCGGCGCCAATCAACCAGGAGCCTGGGGCGGCGGGGCTGACCGCGAAGCCGCTCGCGGGCGCTCCCCAGCCCAAGCCTCGCCGCTCACCCCGTGTACGGCCGCGCCTGCTGACTGCGGCGCTGACCGCGAACTTCCTGCTCGTTGCGGTGGCCGGCACGATCGCGATTCTCGTTCTGATCGCGGCGCGCCCGTAGCGCTCAGGCGGTGCTGCGGCGGGGGATCGCCCTCGCGAGCGGACCAACGAGCGCGGCCAGGACGTCGAGGTCCCCGCGGTGCGGCACGAGCAGCGACCGCCACGCGAACGGGTGGACTCGGCGGTAGGTGACGAGCGCGGTGGCTCCTCCGACGAGGAACGCGGCGCTGGCCGCGGCGGCCGCCCCCGTGGCCGCGTAGTGCGGAATCAGGAGGAGGTCGAGGGCGAAGCCGACCGTTAGCGACACGAGCGGGCCCAGCGAGGACAAGCCCGGCGAGGACGATCCGACGAGTGCGTTGGAGAAGACGGCGCTGGCCGCGTAGCCGAACGTGCCCGGGAGGAGCCAGAGGAACGGGATCACCGACTCGTCGAACGCGTCGCCGAAGACGATCGGGAGCACCACGGGACCGAGCAGGGCAGCGCCGGCGACACCAGCCGCGGTCACGAAGACGACCGAACGGAACGCTCGCAGCGTCTCTTCGCCCCGGCGGACGGGCTCCGTCCGCGCGATCACCGGGAGCAGCGCCGTCGCAGCCGAGGAGGGCAGGTAGAGCAGAACCTCAGAGACGTTGACCGCGACCGCGTAGAAGCCCAGCGCCGCCTCCGTCGCAATGAAGCCCATCAGGATCTGGTCTGTGCGGAAGTTCAGGAAGCGCGCGAGGCTGCCCACCCAGAGCCGCAGCCCGAATCCGATCTCTTCGGCCAGGAGCCGCCGGCTCGGCAGGCCGAGGATCGTCCCGCGGCGGGAGAGCGTTGCGAGGACGATCGAACGCAGAGCCTCGGTCCCGACCCAACCGAGGGCCGCGCGGCCGACGGTGAGCCCTGGGCCGGCCCAGAGGACGAACACGACCGCGGCGTAGACCCACGAGGTGCAGCCGGTGACGAACGCGAGCTGCCGCAGCCGTTCGGTCCCGAGCAGGAACGAGTAGCCGGCCTCGCCGGCGGAGCAGGAGACGATCCCGAGGCCGATGATCAGGAGCTCGGGCGTGCCGACTCCAGCGGGCTCGATCCCGCTCAGCGACAGGGCGAGAAAGGCCAGCGTCGCCGCCACGAAACCGCTGCAGAGGAAATACGTCAGCGCGTTGGCGAGCAGAACCGGTCGTCGAGCCGGGTGCCGCGCCGAGAGCACCGTGGTCGCTTCGCCGACGCCGAGCCCGGCCATGTGTGCGACGACGAGCGCCGTCACCGTGATGAAGGCGACCGTTCCACGCCCCGCCGGCCCGAGGCCGCGCGCCAGGAGCAGCACCGCGACGAAGTAACCGCCGTTGCCGCCGATCTTCGCCCAGAACAGGTTCGCCGACCCGACCGCGAGCGGGTCCCAGGCGCGCGTGGCCGCGTCGGGCTTGCCGGTCTCCACGGTCAACGGGTGCGACATGGGCCCCTCGTGGCGTTGGCCGTCACTCGATTCCGCTTCGGAACGGCGCGCGCGCCGCTGTCGAAGTACGCGGACTGCTCCCGGACGAGCTCCTCGTCTCCGGCCCGGCAGCCGACGTTTCTGCGGACGACGTTGTCGGACGTGCCCTGCAGGACGATCGCCGGCCGGGCGCCTCCGACGAAGACATTGCGGACGATCTGGTTTCCGTCGCTGCCCACGTCGACGAACAGTCCGCCCTTCGTGGCGGAGACGATCCGGTTCGACGTGAACGTGTTGCGCGTCGAGCCCTGGCCGTCGTGGAACCACTCGACGTTGATCCCAGTGCCCGAGTCGATGATCACGTTCTTCGAGAAGAGCGAGTCGTGGGTCGAGTGCTCGAGGTAGATCCCGGTGCGGGTGTCCTGGATCAGGTTGCCGACGACGGTCGTTCGCGTCGATGAGCCGACCGTCTCGATGCCGTCCCAGCGCGCGCGGAGAACGGTGTTGCCGATGATCGCCGCCTCGACGCCGCCGGTCCAGATGCCGCCCTCGTTCGTCCCGCACTTCTGCGTCGTGTTCGGCGCGTACACGCACTGGTCGCGGGCCGGGTCGCGGATGTCCGTGACGAGGTTGTCGAGGGCGAGCCCGTGGAGTGCCGCCGCGGGGCGGCCGTGCTCCTTCTGCGCGAGCAGGATCCCGTGCGAGCGGAAGCCGCGGATCTTGGTGCGGATCACGCTCGTGTCGCGGGAGCGGTCCGAGCCGAGGGCGAAGACGCCCACCTGCGCGGTCCCGTCGCCGTCGATCTCCGAGTCCTGAACGGACACGTTCGAGAAAGCGCCCCAGACATTCACTCCGTCGGTGCGCACGTGGGTCAGGCTCAGGCGGTCGAGACGCACGTTCCGTGAGCCGTCGAACACCGCGACCGCGATTCCTTTGCCGCGCCCCGGGCCGCCGCCGTCGACCAGGAGGTCGGAGATCGTGATGTTGCTGCCTCTCGCGACGAGCACCGCGAAATACGGGCCGGGCGGAGCGGCGATCACGGTGCCCGGGCCCGAGCCGATCAATCGAGCGCCGTCACCGATGGTCACGTCGTCGAGCCGGTAGCGTCCGCGGGTGAGGCGCACGGTGACGTGCCCGCGCCGCAATGCTGTGAGCGCGCGGTCGAGGCCGCGGTCGGGCGATGCGACCAGCGCTCGAGCGAGCGGCCGGGTCTGGAAGGCCACCGCCCTGGTCGACCGGCGCCGGCCGAGGCTGTCGACGGCGGTCGCCCGCAGTCGGTGCTTCCCGGGAGAGACGAGCTCGGGGTCGAGCAGCAGCCTGTACGGAGCCGTCGTGTCAGCGCCGAGCGGGGCGCCGTCCAGCACGAAGGTCACCGCCACGATCCGGCCCGAGCGGGCCTTCGCGGCGGCCTGCAGCGTAGTCGGGCGACCGACCGAGCCAGGGGGCTGCGCGAGCGTCACCGAGGGCGGCCCGGCCGCCGCGGAAGAGAGGAGGGCGCCCGTCGCGCGAGAATGAGAGGGCTCGCCGCGGTCGTTCTGGCGAACGATTGCGAGGGTCACGACTGCCGCCGCAACAACCCACACGAGGGCCATCGCCGCCGCCTTGCCGCCCCAGGACGAGAACCACCCCGGGAGCGAAATCATGTGCCTCGACGTGTGGCGAGCGCTATCGTCAGAGGCCATGGCGGATCGGAGGTTGATGGACGAGGGCATTGGACGGTACACAGCGCCCGAGCTTCCGCCGGACGAGCCGGTCGAGGTTGGACGTTATCTCGACGCGCTGAAACGCAGCCGCTGGCTGATCGCGCTCATCGTCGTCTCGCTGACCCTGGCGGTGTTCGTCATCTCGCTGCTGCTGCCGAAGACGTACCAGGCGATCTCTACGCTCGTCCTCAACCCGACGCCGCAGTCCGTCTCGACGGATGCCCAGTCGACACAGCGCGATCTCGCAACGGTGAAGGCCATGCTCACGTACCGGCCTCTCCTTTCGGCTGCGGTGAAGAACGGGCTCGAGGGAGAGACGGTCGACTCGGTGCGGAAGAAGGTGACCGCGAGCGTCGACCAGAACGCGAACGTGATCAACATCGTCGGCACGGACGACACGGCCCGCGGTGCAGCTGCGATCGCCAACGTCGTCGCGGCCACCTTTCTGTCTCGGGAGCGGCGCACTGAGAAGCAACGGCTCCAAGAATCCCGCGTCGTGTTCGAGAAGGAGCTCGC
>JBKPQP010000044.1:0-5589 GCA_046734155.1 Actinomycetota bacterium
ACGCTCAGCTTCTTCAAGACCTCGGCGGCCCCGCCGATGTGATCGCGCTGCGGGTGCGTCATGACGAGGAGGGACAGGCGTTCCGCACCGAGGCGCCGCAGCTGCGACGCCATCCTTGCCTCGGGTGGCCCTTCGTCGACCAGGACTGCCCCGCCCGGAACCTGGATCAGCGCTCCGTCACCCTGGCCGACGTCCAGGAACGTGATGCGCAGGCCAGTCGGAGGCGGCAGGGCCGACGAGCCGTGAAGACTCCAGCCTCCGGCCATGAGGGCCGCGCCTAGAGCGATCGCCGCGTACACCCGGCCCCTCGGGCGACTGATTCGGGCCACGAGATAGGCGGCGGAGAGAACGACCGCGGCGATCGTCACAGCCGCCCGGGTAGATACGGACGCGTACGGCAGGCCTCCGACGATATGCGCACACGCCGCCAGGTACGCGGCGAACCAGCCGTTGACCCACGCGAGCAACGCTGCCAGCGGTGGAGCGACGGGAGCAACGATCGCGGTGATGAGCGCGATCCCAAGCAGAGGCGCCACGACCGGAGCCGCGAGCGCGTTCGCCGGAATCGAGTACAGCGGCACGACCCCGAACTGCGTGAGCAGGATCGGCGCCGTTGCGAGGCCACAGGCTCCAGAGACGGCGACGACCTCCGCGAGAGAGTGCGGCACCGGGTACCCGGCCAGCGTCTGCTGGAGTCGCGGGACTACGAGGAAGATTGCTCCGACGGCTGCGAACGAGAGCTGGAATCCCGCGTCGAGCAGCGAGTACGGGCTCCAGGCGAGCAAGAGCGCCGCGCCGAGGAGCAGGAAGTACCACCGGTCACTCGGCCTCGAAGCCAGCCACGCCAGCGAAGCGAGCGCGCCGGCGACCCCGGCTCGCACGACCGACGGTTGCCAGCCCACGGCGAACACGTAACCACCGATCGCGGCCAGCGCCACGAATTGTCCGACGAAGCGCGACAGTCCGATCAGATAGACGAGCAGGATCGCGCCACCCGCGATGAGCGCGACGTTCTGACCCGAGACCGCGAGCAGGTGGTACAGCCCGGATGCGCGGAAGTCGGCCCGCAGACCCTCCGAGAGGCCCTCGTCCTCCCCGAGCACGATTCCGGCGATGACTCCGCGCCGCTCGCCGTGGAGGCCCAGAGCCATCCCCGCCGAGAGGTGTTCGCGCAGCCGGTCCGCGAGCCCGGACACGCCACCTCTCCGACCGACGATTCGCCAGCGGTCGGCCCGCACGACGACGTGCACGCCGTGACGGCGCAGCCACGTGCGCTCGTCGAAACCGTTCTTCGGGCCGCGCGGCAACCGGATCTCTCCGATCAAGTCGAGGATCGCGCCTTGGGGAGGCGAGCGTCCGGGCGGGAGTCGGAGCAGCACGGGCTCCCGAATCTCGTCCCGGCCGAAACGCCGCATCTGCGCGGGAACGCGAACGTCGAACTGCGAACGCCGCGCCGGGCCCGTCACCGCGACGAGCGCTCGCTCCGCGGTCCCGACACGCGGCACCAGCGCGCTCCGGTCAAGAGCGTCGAGGCGTGCGCTCCCCCACCATAGGCCGGTGAGCGCAAGAGCGACGCCTAGCGCGGGCAGCCTCCATCCAGTGGGAAGGGCGGACGAGACAGCGATCAGGCCGAGCGCGAACAGCGCGATCGTGACCGAGGCCTCGCGTACGACGTTGGATCCGGCGAGACCGAGACAGAGGCAGGCGACGAGAAGGTGCGGCCGCGCGTGGAGCAGGCGCTTCACGGCGCCGCCGCGTCGCGCAACTGCTCGATACGAGCAGGCCCAATGCCCGGAATGGCGTCCAACTCCTCGAGGGAGCTGAACGCTCCGTGTTTCTGGCGATAGTCGAGAATCTTTTGTGCAGTCACCGGGCCCACGCCGGGCAGCGCGTCGAGCTGTTCCAGCGTCGCCACGTTCAGGTGCACAGGTCCCGCCGGAGGTGTCGCCCCGCTTCCGGTCGTTCCTGCAGAGCCGGCCGGAGCCTTCACCGGGACGACGACCTGGGTTCCGTCGGCGAGGGGAGCAGCGAGGTTGATGAGCGCCAGATCGGCGCGACGGGTCGCGCCTCCCGCACGCGCCACCGCGTCCGCAACCCGCGAGCGCGCGGCGAACCGGTACAGCCCGGGTCTGTGGACAGCACCGACGACATGCACGACGAGCGCGGGTCCTGCGTCGGCTCGTATGGGCGCGGCCTGGACCGGAGCCGCCTGGCTCGCCGTCCCCGCACCGAGCAGGTGCCGCGCTCCGAGCACGAGGACGACGGCCAGAAGGACCGCGCCGGCGACGAGTCGCCGGCGCGTCGGGGGGAGGGTGTCCAGCACGTCGTCAAGAATGACAACAAAGGTTTGACGCGTGGGTGACCGAAACGGGTCGAAAATGTGTCAAGGAGCGATGTGACGAAACGACAAGCAGCGGCGTATAGGGAGATGTGAGCGCGGTGCCGACCTCATGGCCCACCGGCAAGCGAGCGCTTCGCGACCAGCGGAGCTTCGCCGAGGTGGCCGAGGAGCACCTCGACGATGTCTACCGCTACCTGCTGTACATGACCGGAAACCCCCACCTCGCCGAAGACCTCGCCGCCGAGACGTTCGAGCGCGCGCTCCGGCGCTGGCGCCGCTTCGATCCGCGGCGCGGCGCCGCTCGCACATGGCTCTGCCAGCTCGCCCGAGGGGCCGCACTCGACCACTTCCGCGCCGATCGCCGCCGGCGTAAGCGCGAGGGCGTCTATGCGTCAGATCTCCCCGAAACAGACGAGCCCATCTTCGGCGAAGGGCTCTCGCCCGCAGTCGACCGCGCCGTTCGCAGCCTCTCGGCAGCCGAGCGCGAGGTCGTCGTGCTGCGAGTTGTGCTCGAGCTGGACGGGGAGACAGCCGCACGCGTGCTCGGGATCAGGCCGACCGCGGTGTCGACCCGGCTCAGCAGGGCGCTGCAGAAGCTCGAGGAGAGGATGGTGAGCGATGTCCGAGGCTAGTTATCTGGTGGAACTTCGAGCGGCCGCGCCTTCGGCACCGGACCGGTTGCGAGAGGTGGTTCACGCGCTTCCGAACGCTGAACCGCCCCGTACGGTTCGCTTCCGGCCTGCACTCGCCGCCGCCGCAGCGATTGCCGTCGCGGTCAGCCTTGCGGCCGCGGTGATCGGCGGGGTCACGAGCTCGAACGGCAGGAACAGTGATCACGGCAGCGCCACGGCAGGCCCAACCACGCGTGCGGGAGAGCTCTCACGCACGCCGCGCCCAGCGTGGAAGGCGTCTCGCGCTCATCAGGACAACGGCCGTGCACTGCCCATGCGCACCGCACCGGGTCTCACTGCGCCGTCGAGGCTGCAGCGCCAAGACGTCTCGATGAGCCTGCGCGTCAAGGATCTCTCCGCCGCGACCCAGCAGGCAGTACGCACGACCCGCAGGCTCGGCGGCTTCGTAGCCGCAGCGGACTACGCGACCGGTTCGGAGGCGGGCAACTCCCGGCTTGCGCTGCGCGTCCCGGTGGCGAACCTCCAGAAGGCGATCGCCAGCTTCACCGACCTCGGCACCATCCTGTCGCAGCACATCTCGGTCGCCGATCTCCAGGGCGGGCTCGACCGGCTCGATGCACGGATCGCCGCAGCGCGCCACGCCGGCCACGACAAGGCCGTCAAGCGGCTCGAGCGCAGGCGCGACGCGCTCATCCGCGAAGGCACGTACGCACGCGTGGCGCTCCAGCTGACGACCTCGAAACCTGCCCCGCAAGCCGCGGCACCCGGCCGGTTCGACCGCTTCCTGGATACTTCTGGCGACATTCTGGGTAAGGAAGCGATAGCAGTGCTCTACGCTCTCGTCGTAGCCGGTCCGTTCGTGCTCATCGCAGCCCTCCTCTTCGTCGGGGAGCGAGCCCGGCGCAGGCGCGCCGACCACCGGCTGCTCGAGGAGACCGGATGACGAAGGTCGTCGCGTTCGTCGCACTGGCCGCTCTGGCCATCGGCTGCGGCTCCGCCGGAGGCGGCACCGCAACGGGCCTGCGCGGCTACGTGAAGCGCGGCCCGACAATGCCCGTCTGCCGCGTCGGCGTCCCCTGCACCGCACCTGCGAAAGGCGTCAAGCTCCGGTTCTCGCGCGCAGGCAAGGTCGTCGCGACGGCGACGACCAACGACAAGGGTTGGTACCGCGTCGTCATGCGCGCCGGCTCCTACTCCGTGAGCATGAGCGCCAAGGGATCCGCGTTCGGCCCGCGGACGGCCAGAGTTCAGAGCGGCAAGATGACGCGCCGCGACTTCCTGATCGACACGGGCATCCGCTAACCGACGACCAGGTTCACGAGCTTCCCGGGGACGACGATCTCCTTGCGGATCTCCTTGCCGTCCAGGAACTCCTGCACACGCGCCGACGCGCGCGCCCGCTCGATCAGCTCGCCCTCCGAGAGGTCGGACGCGACCTCGAGGCGATCGCGCACGCGTCCGTTGACCTGGATCACGAGCTCGAAGGTCTCGCGCTCGAGCAGTGCAGGATCGGCTTCGGGCCACGGTTCCTCCCAGAGCCGCTCACGGCCCAGCCGCGACCACAGCTCCTCCGTGATGTGAGGCGCGTACGGCTGCAGCAAGGACACGGCGGTCTCGGCTGCGAAGCGCGCGCCCGCGTCGTCTGGGGACCGCCCAAGCTCGTTCACTAGCTCCATCACCGCTGCGATCGGCGTGTTGAACTGGAACCGGCGGCCGATGTCGTCGGTCACGCGGGCAATCGTCCGATGCGCGGCGCGCGTCAGGTCGGTGACGTGCTCCTTCCGGCTCTCACGCTCGGCGACGGCGCTCACGATCCGCCAGAGTCGCCGCAAGAAGCGCGCGATGCCCTCGACGCCCTCCTCGGTCCACTCCATGTCCTGATCGGCGGGCCCCATGAACAGGATGTACGCCCGCACGGCGTCGGCCCCGTACCGGTTGGCCAGCTCGTCGGGCCCGGTGACATTCCCCTTCGACTTCGACATCTTCGTCCCGCCCTGCCGCACCCAGCCCTGGTGGAAGAGCCGCTGGAACGGCTCGCGGATGCCGAGCAGGCCGAAGTCGTTCAGGGCCTTGACGAAGAACCGCGCGTACAGCAGGTGGCCGGTCGCGTGGTCGATGCCGCCGATGTACTGGTCGACGGGCATCCAGTAGTCGACGATCCGTCGGTCCCACGGCGCCTGGTCGTTGTGCGGATCGCAATAGCGCAGGAAGTACCAGGACGAGTCGACGAACGTGTCCATCGTGTCCGGCTCCCGCCGCGCGGGCCTGCCGCACTTCGGGCACGGGACGTTCATCCACTCCTCGTTGGAAGCGAGCGGCGCCATGCCCTTCGGCCGGTAGTCCTCGATCTCCGGCAAGACGACCGGCAGCTGGTCCTCGGGCACGGCGACCGGGCCGTCGTCCTCGCAGTAGACGATCGGGATCGGGCAGCCCCAGTAGCGCTGGCGCGACATCGACCAGTCGCGCAGGCGGTACGAGATCGCAGGTGCGCCCCGGCCCTTCTTGCGCAGCCACTCGACGATCTCTCCGATCGCTTCGCGGGCAGGACGGCCGCTGAACTCGCCGGAGTCGATCAGGAGACCGCTCTCCTCGTCGATCACGGGTTGGATCGGCAAG
>JBKPQP010000045.1:0-5980 GCA_046734155.1 Actinomycetota bacterium
TGACCTATCCGACCGGTCACTTCAACCCGGCCTGGCTGCGCGCCGCGCAGGCGCAGGACACGCGCATCGCGAGCCGCAGGCCGCGAATTGGCGGTAACCCTCCGGCCACTTGGACGGCTCTGGGCCCGAAGCCGGAAAGGATGACCGGCTGTACGGGTTGCTACGACTACGGCTTCACCGAGGGTCGCATCAATGCGATGGCGGTCGATCCGACGACGACCACCCAGGGCTCGATCGTCGCCTACGCGGCCACGGTCGGCGGCGGGGTCTGGAAGACGACCAACTGTTGCAGCAACTCGACCACGTGGAGCGTCACAACCGACGATCCCCTCATCTCCACACTCGCGATCGACACCCTCAACATCGACCCGAACGACCACAACACGGTCTACGCGGGAACGGGTGACCTCAACTACGGCTCGTTCTCCATGGGGAGCCAGGGCATCCTCAAATCGACCGACGCCGGAGCTACCTGGGCGGTGCTGGGCGCAGACGTGTTCGGCCCCGCGTACACGGAGCCGGCGGGTCAGTTCCCGCAGTACGACGCTGTCGGCAAGGTGCGCGTCGACCCGAACAACAGCCAGAAGGTCCTGGCCGGAACGAAGAAGGGGATCTTTATCTCCTACAACGGCGGGACGAACTGGACAGGGCCGTGCTCGACGAACAGCTTCCCGACCCAGCGCCAGGACATCACGGGCCTCGAGCTGACGGACATGGGCGGTGGGACGACGCGGATCATCGCAGCCGTCGGCGTCCGCGGCTTCGCGACAACCGTACAGTACGACCTCGGCAACAACGGCGCCAACGGGCTGTACAAGGCCAACGTGCCTGCAAACGGCTGCCCGACGTTCACCTCGATCGCGTCGAACGCGAACGGCTTCGTCTACGGAACCGCGATCGCTGGCAGCCCGTACACGACCGGCGCGAACATGAACGCCGGCACCGGTACTCCGTTCACAGACTCGACGACCGGCAACCAGCTCGGACGCATCGACATCGCGGTTGCCCCGAACAACCCGCAGGTCATCTACGCGCAGGTGCAGTCGATTGCCGTGAACACCGTCTGCGGCGCACCCGGCTGCCAGCTCGGCGTCTGGCAGACGAACGACGGCGGCACCAACTGGACGTACATGGCGGGCTCGCAGGGCCCGGCGCTCGACAACGACGCCTGCGGGTTCGACTACCCGCAGAACTGGTACGACCAGGGGCTCGCGGTCGACCCGAACAACGCCGACCGGCTCTTCGTCGACACGTATGACGTCTGGTTCGCGACGCGTACCGGGACCACGTTCACCGACCTGACCTGCGGGTACAACGGCACGACCGGCCACGTGGTCCACGTCGACCAGCATGCGCTCGCGTTCGTGCCGGGCTCGTCGAGCATCCTGCTGATCGGGAGCGACGGCGGCGCCTTCTCGACCTCGAACGCGGACATCGCGGGCTCGGGGACGCCGACGTTCGTGAACATGGACACCGGCCTGAACACGATCGAGTTCTACTCGGGCGACATCAGCGCCTACTTCCAGTCTTGGCCGAACCCGTCCGCGGCCGGCGGCGCCCAGGACAACGCGCCGAGCGTCGTGGGCTTCAGCGGCTACCCGACCGTCCCTGCGCAGTGGCAGATGACGGTCGGCGGCGATGGGTTCTACGCCCGCATCGACCCCGTCGGGACGGGCTTTAGCCCGCGCTACTTCGTCGGCAACAACAGCGGCGGCATGTATCGCTGCGTCGCGAACTGCCTCGCCGGCGGCGCCGGCTACTCGGCCGTCACCGGGCCATGGACCGGCGACACGCGGTCGTTCACCCAGCCCTTCGACCTCTTCCACGGCGGAGTGCCGGGAGGCGACGACTGTGCTCCGGCAGGCACGCCGGGTGGGTGCGGTCACCTCGTCGACGGGACGACCCGCGTTTGGGAGTCGATCAAGGGCGGCGACGCCAGCATGAGCGGTAGCTGGTACGTCACGAACAACCCGGCGACCCAGAACATGACCAAGCAGTCGCTCGGCAACCGCTCGTTCATCAACCAGGTCAAGTACTCGCCGAAGTGGTCGAGCCAGGCGATCGTCGGTACGAACGACGGCAACGTCTGGATCGGCTTCAATCTCGGGACGGGCGTGGCCTCGCAGGCGAACTGGGTCAACGTGACCGGGAACAACACCGTCCTGCCGAACAGGCCGGTGCTCGGGATCGCGCTCGACGCCTCGACTCCGACGCGCGACCTCGCGGTCGGCTACGCGGCGATCGGCGGCTTCAACGAGAACACGCCGACCACCCCGGGACATGTCTTCCAGGTGACCTGCACCGCGAACTGCGCATCGTCCACGTGGCTCGACAAGACGGGCAACCTGCCCAACATCCCGGTCGACTCGATCATCCCGAACCACAACATCCCGGCACAGGTCTTCGCCGGGACGGACTGGGGCGTGTACTACACGAATGACATCACCGTTGCGTCGCCGACCTGGTTCCGATTCGACAACGGCATGCCGCACACGATGATCTGGGATCTCCAGATCGACCGTGGCGCGACGACGCTCTCGGCGTGGACGCGTGGCCGCGGTGCCTGGGTGTCGCCGCTGGACGGCGCAGGGCCTGCACCGCCGCCGCCGCCGCCTCCTCCGCCTCCGCCTCCGCCTCCGCCGCCGTCTGAGCCTCCGAACAACGACTTCGTCAACGCAGTCACCCTCTCGGGTAGCGGAACGATCGGCGGCACCACTGTCGCGGCAGACGGTGAGGCCGGGGAGCCCGTGCAGCCGGACCAGGGGCAGATCAACTCCGTCTGGTATCGCTTCACTCCCTCGGCCAGCGGGTCGGCCCACTTCGACACCTGTACCGACGTCCTCTATGACGGTTACATGGCTTCGTACACCGGCCCCGCGGTCAATAACCTCACCAACATCGGCTTCAACGACGATGGCTGCGGCGGTTTCGGGACGGGCAGCGTCCTCGACTTCGCCGTCACCGCCGGCACGACCTACTCGGTCGCCATCGACGGCTTTGACACCGAGGTCGGAGACTTCACGCTCACATACTCCATCCCTGGCGCCCCACCGCCTCCGCCGCCGCCACCACCGCCACTTCCGCCTCCACCTCCACCGCCACCACCGCCTCCGCCGCCGCCACCACCGCCGCCTCCACCGCGCTGCCGAGTCCCGCGCGTCCTCGGGCTGCGCCTCGGAGCCGCGAAAACGAAGATCCGGCGAGCTCATTGCTCGGTCGGCCGGATCCGCCGCGTGCGCTCGAGGCGTTCGCTCCGCGGTCGCGTCGTCAACCAGGCGCCGAGGCCGGGAGTGCTCAAGCGCCGGGGCTTCCCGGTGAGCATGGCGGTCGGGCGCGGCTAGTCCAGACCTCCAATAGGAGACGAGAAAGGGCGCCGGCTGGAGCGGGCGCCCTTTCTCATGCCCTTGACAAACTTACGTTGTACGTTTAGCTTACGCTGTACACTTACAGTGTACGCTTACAGCGTAGGAGGCCATCATGTACGCCATCGACTCCCGTGACACCCTCAGCTTCGCCCGCGAGCACGCGAATCGCCTTCGGGAAGACGCTGCGCCCGACCGGAAACGCCGCTCGCCCCTCGCGTGGCTTCGCCGCCATGCCTGCCGCTGCAAGATCGACACAGCGCCGCTGGCGCACCGCCCGACATGAGGGCGGTCGTGCACGAGCGCTACGGCCGGCCGGACGTCCTCGAGCTGAGGGACGTCGACAAGCCCGCGATCGGCAACGACCAGGTGCTCGTGCGGGTGCACGCGTCGTCCGTCAACCCGGTCGAGTGGTACGGCGTGAGCGGGCCCTACTTCGCGCGGTTCGGGAACGGCATGCGGCGGCCGAAGGACCAGACCGTGGGCGCCGACCTCGCCGGGACCGTGGAGGCCGTCGGCCAGGACGTCGAGAACCTGCAGCCGGGAGACGATGTGTTCGGCGTCTCGGGCGCGTCCTGGGCCGAGTACACCCCTGCCCGCGAGGCCCGGCTCGCGAAGAAGCCGCCGAACCTGACCTTCGAAGAGGCGGCGGCTGTGCCGGTAGCGGGGGTCACAGCGCTCCAAGCTCTGCGCGACAAGGGCCAGGTGCAGCCGGGCCAGAAGGTGCTCGTCAACGGCGCCTCCGGCGGAGTGGGCACGTTTGCGGTCCAGCTCGCCAAGGCTTTCGGCGCGGACGTGACCGCCGTCTGCAGCACAGGAAACGTGGAGCAAGCCCGGTCACTGGGCGCGGACCGCGTGATCGACTACACGAAGGCGGACTTCACGAAGCTCGGCATCCAGCACGACCTGATGCTCGACATCGCCGGGAGCCGCTCCTTCCTCGACTTCAGAAAGGTGCTGACGCCGGACGCAACCGTCGTCATGGTCGGCGGCCGGATGACTTACAGAGGGCTCGGGCCGCTTCCGCATCTCGGCGGGACTATTCTGAAGTCGCGCTTCCGGAGCCAGAAGGTGACGTTCTTCGTCGCCCAGGTAACGACCGAGGAGCTCACGTTCCTGGCCGACCTGCTCGAGGCAGGAACGCTGAGGGCGGTGATCGACCGGAAGTACGAGCTGAGCGAAGCTCCTGAGGCGCTCGCCTACCTCGGTGCTGGGCACGCGAAGGCGAAAGTGGTGATCAACTGCAACGGGAGCCGGTGAACTAGCGCACCCTGCGGCTCGTCGGCGAGCCCACGAGATCGCGGCCCGTTCCCCGCTCCTCCCGCGCCGATTCCTCCCCCGCATCCTTCTTCTCACGGTGGGACCAAGGCGGCAGCTCGAGCGCGAGGAAGTCCGCGAGCGCCTGAGCGTTGGGCTCGTACTCCTCCCTGAGCCGGTCGAGCCGCCTGCGCGCTGTCGCACTGTCGACGTTGTCCGCCCCCGAGCCGTCGACTATTCGGAACAGCCTCTCGAAGTCGGCATCGGAGAGGCGCTCGACGGAAACCGGGTCGAGGCGGAACTGGAGCGCCAGGTCGGCCAACGCGTGGCGGCCGATCCTGAAGGTGATGTCGGCCGCATCGGCGCTGTCGCGAAGCGTTGCCTTGACGAACGCGGCGACGTCGACCATGGCGGTCAGCGCAGCGAGCCAGTTCTGGTTGACGTGCTGTGACCGGTAGTAGGCGAGGAGCGGATAGGACAGGTGCGTCTCCATCAGCTCCGCCGCCCACTCCTCCCAGGCCTGCAGGTCGCGCTGGAGTTCGCTCCAGCGCTCGCGCCCAGCAGCGCGGTGTATGAGCGTGGCGGCGGCGGGCGGCGAGCCGGCTCGGGTCGCAAGCTGCGACACCGCTGTCTCGCGGCGCGAGAAGGCCGAATACACCGAGGGCATGTAGCCGATCACGATGAAGAGCACACCGACTCCTGTCGCCGCCTCGAGCAGGTCGACGGCGCGGAGTGGATTCGAGCCGGACAATCCTCCGGCACTGAGGAACAGGCCAGAGCTGTTCAGGATCCGCGTCCAGAACGGTCCTCCCGCGACCGCCCACTCGATGAGGCCGTAGCCGATCAACAACCCGACCGACCAGACGACGAGCTGCACAACCAGGGCAAGTGGCCCGAACAGCCCCAACCACGTGTCGGCAGTCGGGGGCGCCAATCGTCGCGAGATCGCCCGCCAGGGGCCCCAGAGGAGCCGGCTGAGCCCGCGAGCGATGCGCGGGTCGCGGCGCACTCGCCGCGGGAGCAGGAAGGTCACGAAGAACTCGCTCAGCATCAGCGCGACGAGGAGCGCTCCGACGATTCCGGCGAGAGCTCTCATGTCGATCGCGTCTCCGCGCGCACTGCTGTCATCGTACGAGCAGAGGCTCGCACTTAGACACGGTTCCGCAGCGCGAGCACTCCCGCGACGTAGTGCTCTGTCTCGCGCAGCACGCCGTGGCGGTGGACGGACCGCGGGCCCTGGAAGTACGCGGCCAGAGCGAGCCGTATGTCGCCGCGGAACTCGCGGAGCAACTGGTCGAGGAACGCGACGCCGACCTGGACGTTCCCGCTCGTCGTATTGGGGATCCGGCGGCGGACGAGCA
>JBKPQP010000046.1:0-14626 GCA_046734155.1 Actinomycetota bacterium
TCGGTGTATGCGATCGGGAGCTTCGAGCCGGGCTGGGCCGTTCCGTCAAATGCGCCGCCGAGGAGCGCGACGAGCTTGTCGTAGTCGCCGAAGCCGAGCGACGTGCCGGTGTGCGGCTGCCCGGGCGGGATCGCCGAGCGCGTCTGGTACGGGTGGAGCGCGAAGACGTCCATGATCGGCTTCGTCCGGCCGCTGGCGCGATAGGCGGTGCCCATGTCGCGGATGAACTGCGTGGGCGAATGCGTCGGCCGAGGTGAGTCGGGATCCTCGAAGCCGCGCGGGGCGAGGTTGCCGCCGTAGAGCTCGATCTTCGGCGAGACCGCCTTCAGCGCGTCGTAGGTGCGCGCGAGAAGCGAGGTGTAGGCCGTTGCGGCGATGTCGTTGCCGGCCGAGTCGTACTGGTAGAGCCAGAAGGTGTTGAGGTTCGGTTCGTTCCAGACGGCATACCCGTCCACCGATGGCAGCGAGCGGGCGAGGCTCGCCATGAACTGCGCGTACTGGTCCTGTTGCTCACTCGTCATCGGCGCGGAGCGCGGCCGCGCCGCGTAAACGGTGATCAGGAGCTGGATGCCTTCCTTCTGCGTCGCATTGGCGACGCCGCCTAGGCGTGCGAGCTCTCCCGGATCGGGCGCGGTCTGGCCGGGCGCCCACAGGGTCGTCACGTTGAGCGCGTTGAAGTTGGCGCGCTTCGCGAACGCGACCTTCTCCTCGGCGATCTTCGGGTCGGCCCATTTCACGCCGTCCTCGAGCGCCCCGATCGTGAGCTTGTCCCCGTGATCGGCGCTCGAGCGCAGGAAGAACGCCCAGCCGCTCGCGACGAGCGCCAAGGCCACCCCGGCCGTGAGCATCAGCTTCATCAAGGGCACTACCCTAGATTCCATGGCAAGACGGGTTCCGAAACTCGAGGACAAGCTCAAGGCGCTCCCGGCCAAACCGGGCGTCTACCTATTCCGCGACGCGCGCGGCGAAGTGCTCTACATCGGCAAGGCGAAGTCGCTGCGGCCGCGGGTACGTAGCTACTTCCAGGCGGGCTCGGACACGCGGACGGCGATCGCCCAGCTCCCGGAGCGGGTTGCCGACTTCGAGGTGATCGTGACCGACACCGAGGTCGAGGCGCTCCATCTCGAGCAGAACCTCGTCAAACGCCACCGGCCGCCGTTCAACGTCCGGTTGCGCGACGACAAGTCGTTCCCGTACATCGCGGTGACGGTTGAGGATGAGTACCCGCGGGTCATGTTCACGCGCGAGCGGCACCGGCGCGGCGTCGTCTACTTCGGCCCGTACGCGAACGCGAAGAAGGTGCGGGAGACGCTCGACGTCCTGAATCGCGTCTTCCCGTACCGGCCGTGCGAAGGGCCGCAGCCGGGGCGCCACTCGGGGATTCCGTGCCTCGACTACCACATCGAGCGCTGCCTGGCGCCGTGCGTCGGGTACGTGTCCAAGGAGGACTACCGGCGTGTGATCGACGGGGTGATCGAGTTCCTGTCCGGGGAGACGCGGCCGATCCTGCGCGAGCTCGAGGACAAGATGCGGCAGGCGGCCGAGGAAGAGCGGTTCGAGGAGGCGGCTCGGTACCGCAACCGGCTCTTCTCCGTGCGACACCTCGCGGAGCGGCAGGCAGCGGACAAGCGGGCCGTCGGGACGATCGACGTGATCGGGATCGCGGCCGAGGGTGACCGTGCGGCTGTGCAGGTCTTCCCGCTGCGGGACGGGAAGCTGATCGACCGCTACAGCTTCCATCTCGAGAACGCCGAGGGGCAGGACCTGCCGACGATGCTCGAGGCGTTCATCCTCGAGTACTACGGTTCCGCGCCGAGCGTGCCCCCGCAGGTCGTCGTCCCGCGCGGAATCGGGGACACGGCTCCGCTGGCCGAGTTCCTGACCGAG
This sequence comes from Actinomycetota bacterium, assembly GCA_046734155.1. Lineage (GTDB taxonomy): Bacteria > Actinomycetota > Thermoleophilia > Gaiellales > Gaiellaceae > VAXT01. The sequence goes on from JBKPQP010000046.1 coordinate 1,888, forward strand.
AGGCGCGGCTCGAAGGTCGAGGTTCGCGCCGCCGAGCGCGGGGAGAAGCGGCGGCTCCAGGAGCTCGCGACGCAGAACGCACGAGTGGCGCTGGCTTCGGACGCGGCCGCGGCGGAGCAGACACGGCAGCGGCGTGTGGAAGCGCTCGAGGAGCTGCGCGAGGCGCTGAACCTCGAGGCGCTGCCGCTCCGGATCGAGTGCTACGACATCTCGAACATCCAGGAGTCCTCGGCGGTCGGCTCGATGGTCGTCTTCCAGGACGCGGTCGCGAAGAAGGCGCACTACCGAAAGTTCGGGATCAAAGGCGGTGGCGGCCAGGACGACTTCGCCGCGCTCGCGGAGGTCGTCTCCCGGCGGTTTGCCCGCATGCGCGACGTGGCGGACGAGGAGTACGACGAGTCGTTTTCGGCAACACCGAATCTCGTGGTCGTGGACGGGGGCAAGGGGCAGTTGTCGGCCGTGCTGGCTGCCATGCAGGCGTTCGATCTGCCGCGTGTGGCTGTGATCTCGCTCGCGAAGCGGGAGGAGGAGGTGTTCGTGCCGGACCGGCCGGAGCCGATCGTCCTCGACCGTCACTCGGCGGGGCTCCAACTCCTGCAGCGGATCCGTGACGAGGCGCACCGCTTCGCGCTCGGCTTCCATCGGCAGCGGCGCGACTCGAAGGCGAAGGAGTCGATCTTCGACACGCTCGCGGGCGTCGGCCCGGCGCGTCGCCGTGCCTTGCTCCAGCACTTCGGCTCGGCGGAGCGCTTCCTCGCCGCGAGCCAGGAGGAGCTCGAGGGCGTCCCAGGCATGCCGCAGAAGACGGCGCGCTCGATCTACGCGCAGCTCCACAAGGCGGGACGCGCCTGAGCACTTCAACCGGAGGGCAGGCGGTCCTCCGGCTTCTGAAGCACCGGAACTTCGGGCCGTACTTCGTCGGGAACGCCTGCTCGGCGAGCGGGGCGTGGTTCCAGAACCTCGCGTCGGCGGTGCTCATCTACGAGCTCACGCACTCGACCGTGCTGCTCGGCGTCCTCCAGTTCGCGCAGTTCGGACCGATCCTCCTGCTCGCGCCCTGGACCGGCGCCGCTGCCGACCGCTTCGACCGCCGCCGCCTGCTGCTCGCGACGCAGGCCGCCCAGACGACTCTCACTGCAGCGCTCGCGGGTTTCGCCTTCGCCGGCCTCGCCACGGAGCAGCTCGTGCTCGGCTTTTCCTTCGTGCTCGGGATTTTGACCGCGCTCGCGCTCCCGGCGCAGCAGGCGCTCATCGCATCGCTCGTCGACCGGGACGATCTGCCCTCGGCCGTCGCGCTGAACTCGATGACCTACAACGTCGCGCGCGCAGTCGGCCCGACTCTCGCCGCGCTCTTCATCGCGGCGTTCGGCGTGGCTGCGGCGTTCGCGGTCAACTCCGTCTCGTACCTCGTCCTCGCTACCGCCGTGCTCATCGTTCGTCCTCGCCCGCAGCAGCGATCGTCCTCGGCGCGGCTGCGTGAGAGCGTGCAGCTGATCCGACGGGAGCCGAGGCTCGCCGCGTATCTGTTGATCGTCGCCGTCGTCGGCTTCGCATCCGACCCCGTGAACGCCCTCGCACCGGCCTTCGCGCACGAGTTCGGGCACGCCGCGACCGTCGGCGGCTTCCTCCTGGGCGTCTTCGGCGCCGGCGCGGTGACCGCAGCATTCGTCGTCGCGGGCCGCACCGCGGGCTCGCGGTTGCGCATGGTCGCGACCCTCGGCCTGCTCAGCTTCGGGATGATCTTCTTCTCGCTGACGCCGTGGCTGCCGCTCGCGCTCGTGTTCCTGTTCACTGCCGGCTTCGGCTATCTGGCGTCGAACGTGTCCGCGACGAGTCGGCTCCAGCTCGAGGTGGACGAGACCCAGCGCGGCCGGATCATGGCGCTCTGGGGCATCGCGTTCCTCGGCGTGCGGCCGCTGGCGAGCCTGATCGACGGCGCGATCGCCTCGGCTACGGGCGTCCGCGTGGCGGGTGTCGTCCTCGCGCTGCCCGCGCTCACGGTCGCGCTCGTCATCGGGGCGAGTGCGCTACGTGCTCGCGCCAGTTCACCGTCCGCAGCGTGACGAAGAGCGCCGTGAAACCGAGCGCGAGGTTGACGACGATGATCGTGATCCGCATGCCCACGCTGAACGCCAGCAGCGCGGCGCGCGACGCCTGGTCACGGAGCAGGTAGAGCAGGAACGCCTGCTCGGTGCCGATCCCGGACGGGCTGATCGGGAGCAACGACGCGAGCCCGGCGGACACCTGTACGAGGAGCGCGTTGTGCACCGTCGCCGGCAGGCCGAACGCGCGCAGGAAGAAGAGCACCGCGACGAGCCGCAGCGCCCAGTCGATTCCCTGCCAGAGCGCGACCTTGCGGAAGTACGCGCGCCGGTCCTTCAGGATCGCGAAGCCCTGGGCGAGTCGCCGGCGGAAGTCGCCGATCCGCTCCGCGTACCAGAGGAGCACGACGAGCGCGACGGCGACCACGACCGCAATCACTTTCAGGAACGTACCGGGGTTGTGGAACGCCCAGCCGAAGTCGAAGGAAGGGCCGAGCACCTTCGGCAACTGCCCGGTCACGGCCGCCCAGGTGAGGAGGCACGACGCGACGACGAAGTCGAACAGGCTCAGGAGGACGAGCGTCGAGGCGATCGTCGCGTAGCTGCTCCCCTCGACGCCGCGCTTCGCGAGCACGACCCGGACGGCGTCGCCGCCGCGTGCGGGGATGATCGCGTTCACGCCCGCGCCTGCGAACACGGAGGCGACGATCGAGCGCCAGCGCACCCGCTTCTCGGGGTACGCGCCTTTGATGATGTTCCGCCACGCGCGGCTGACCGCGAGCAGGCGGAGGACGTGGCACGCGATCCCGAGCGCGAGCGCCCCCCAGGCGAGCTCCCCGAGCCGGTCCCGGAAGACATCGGTCGCGTTCCAGATCGCGTGGAACAAGTCCTAAGGCACCGCGATGGAGGCCGCGTAGGTCGCCTGGCGCAGCCGGCCGCGCAGCTTCGACTGCGCCAGCGTGAAGACGGCGACCGCCCGCCCGCCTGCAAACGAGGTCGAGATGTAGTCGCCGACCATGACCCCGTTGCTGAACGCGATCCGGCCGAACGGCATGCGCTCCGGTGACAGCACCAGCGGCCGCGACCACGTCGCGCCCCCGTCGACTGAGCGCGAAAAGTGGACGTCGAGCTTCCCGCGCGACTCAGTGTAGGAGGCGACGGCGACGCGACCCGGTCGAACCGGGTCAGCGGCCAGGCCGTCGATGATGTGATCGCCCGGGCCGAGCGGAATCGTCGTCGGCGGTGTCCAGGTCAGCCCGTCCGTCGACTTCGAGAAGAGCACGTCGTTCCCGGAGCAGCTCGGCCGTCGAGTGCAGTCGGGCCAGGCCATCAGCACGCTGCCGTCGGCTCCGACCTCGACGCTCGGGAACGGCGCGGCTCTCACCGCGGACGAGCTGAAGCGCGACGGCGCGACCGTCGTCTCCGTCGAGAACGTCGCGCCGCCGTCGGTCGAGCGCACGACGGCGATCCCGTCGTCGTAGAGCGGCACGACGACGATCCCGTTCGGGAGCGCGACCGGCTGCGGAGCCGGTGCGAAAGCGCTCTGGACCCCTCGGCGCCCCGCGTTGTCCGGCGAAGCCACGGGCTGCGACCATGTCCCGCCGCCATCCGTCGACGTCTGCGTCGCAAGGCGCAGGTGCTCGAGGTCGCTGTAGCTCAGGTAGCAGTGGCCGCGGTACGGGCTCGAGGCGCCGTTGTCGCAGGCGATCCATCCCTTGTCGAACAGGATCCCGTCGTTCCCGCTCGGCTTGCGGCCCGCGACGAAGGGCGCGCTCCAGTGCCGGCCGTCGGTCGAACTGCTGACGAGCAGGGCCGACTCGTTGTCCGAGAAGCCGAGCGTCGCGATCAGCCAGACGCCGTGCAGCGCGTCGTAGGCGACGGAGGGGTCGCTGGCACGCGAGAACGCGCCACTTGGGGTTGAGGACACCGTCAGGCGCGGCAGCAAACCGTTCTGCCAGTGGCGCCCCGCGTCCGTCGAGACCGCGAAGCCGATGGTCCTCGCGCCGCCGCTCGAGAAGCGCCCGACCTGAAACGTCGCTACCACGGTGGAGCCCCACGCGAAGCTGTCCGGCTCGGCCTCGGTCGCGTGCAACCCGCCGCCGCGGTGGGGATCGGCCGAGATGCGCCTGGTGACGAACTCGCAGTCCGCGCTCGGTCTGTCGCCTGAGTCGATCGCGACGAGATCGGAGCCCAGCCCGCACGAGACGCGGTCCCGCCCGCCGCCCGCGACGTCGATCCGGTCGCTCCCAGCGCCTGCTCGGATCCGGTCTGGCTTCGACGAACCGAGCAGGAGATCGGCCCGCGGCGTGCCGACGATCAGCGCCGCACCGGCCGAAGCAGCGAGAAAGAGCGCGATTCCGACCGCCGCCAAGAGGGCGGCCCGCTTCAAGACGTGCCGTCGCTCCCGTCGCGGTCGGGCGCCATGAACGGGTAGCGGTAGTCCGTCGGCGGGACGAACGTCTCCTTGATCGTCCGCGGGCTCACCCAGCGAATCAGGTTCCACATCGAGCCTGCCTTGTCGTTCGTCCCCGACGCGCGCCCGCCGCCGAACGGCTGCTGGCCGACGACCGCCCCGGTCGGCTTGTCGTTCACGTAGAAGTTCCCGGCCGCGTAACGGAGCGCGTCCTCGGCCTCGAGCAGCGCGCGCCGGTCGTCGGCGAAGACCGCGCCGGTCAACCCGTAAGGGGCCGTCCGGTCGACGAGCTCGAGCGTGTCGCTCCACTTGCCCTCCGGATAGACGTATGCAGTCACGACCGGCCCGAACAGCTCGTCGCGCAGCAGACGGAAGTCGGGGTCGCGTGTCTCGATCACGGTCGGCTCGACGAAGAAGCCCTCGTCGTCGCTGACGCCGCCGCCGACGAGCACCTCGGTCTCTTCGTGCGAGCGGGCCTCCGCGATCGCCTCCTTCTGGGTCTCGAGCGACTTCGCGTCGATGACGGCGCCCATGAAGTTCTCGAAGTCGGCGACGTCGCCCATCTTGATCTGGCCGACCTGATCGGCGAGCCGCTCACGGAGCTCCGGCCAGAGATTTGCGGGTGCGTAGACCCGCGAGGCGGCCGAGCACTTCTGGCCCTGATACTCGAACGAGCCCCGCACGATCGCCGTCGCGACGGCATCCACGTCCGCGGAAGGATGTGCGACGATGAAGTCCTTGCCGCCGGTCTCGCCGACGATGCGCGGGTAATTGCGATACGTGCCGGAGGCGATGTTCTCGCCGACGGTCTTCCAGATCGAGTTGAAGACTCCGGTCGATCCGGTGAAGTGGACGCCCGCGAGGTGCTCGCTGGCGAGTGCAGGGTCGCCGATCGACGCGCCCGGGCCGTAGACGAGGTTGATCACGCCCGGCGGCAGGCCGGCCTCGTGCAGGAGCTGCATCAGGAAGTGGGCGGAGTAGGACGCGGTTCCTGCGGGCTTCCAGAGGACCGTGTTGCCCATGAGCGCGGCGCTCGCGGGCAGGTTCGCCCCGATCGCGGTGAAATTGAACGGCGACACGGCGAAGACGAAGCCTTCGAGCGGCCGGTACTCCATCCGGTTCCAGACGCCTTGGCTCGAAACCGGTTGCTGCTCGTAGATGCGAGTCATGAACTCGACGTTGAACCGGTAGAAGTCGATCACCTCGCAGGCTGCGTCGATCTCCGCCTGGTGCGCGGTCTTCGACTGGCCGAGCATCGTCGCCGCGTTGAGCGTCGCACGCCATGGGCCGGACAGGAGCTCGGCCGCGCGGAGGAAGACGGCGGCGCGTTCTTCCCAGGGCAGGCGCGACCAGTCCTCCCACGCATCGGCCGCGGCGCGGATCGCTTTGTCGACCTCCGCCTGGCCGCCCTGGTGGGCATCTGCGAGTACATGGCCCTTCTTGTGGGGCATCACGACTTCGGCGGTCGTGTCCGTGGTGATGTTCTCGCCTCCGATCACGAGCGGCAGCTCGATGCGCTCGGCCTGCATCTGGTCGAGGCGCCGCCGAAGCTGCTCGCGCTCGGCCGAGCCGGGCGCGTAGTCCTTGACGGGCTCGTTCGCCGGCGTCGGCGGGCGGAAGATGCCGGGGGCGCTCATCGGCTTGATTCTACGATTCCGGTCGTGTCCGCAATGCACGTGAGCTACGAGGCGCCCGGCTGGGGCGTGGGGGAGATCTGGCTCGACGGCGATGTGCTGCTGCATCACGAGCTGCCACGCGGGGGCGTCGAGGACCTCGGACGGAGGCACGTGCTCGGCGATCGGTTCGTGCGCTTCTTCGCGGGTCGGCCGGACGATTTCACGGACGTGGAGATCGAGCTCGACGGCTCGACCGACTTCGAGCGCGAGCTGACCGTCACGCTCCGACGGATCGGGCGCGGCGAGACCGTGACCTACGGGGAGCTGGCGGCGCTAGCCGGGCGTCCGAGCGCGCAGCGTGCTGCCGGATCGTTTTGTGCGCGAAACCGCTTCGCGATCGTCGTTCCGTGTCACCGGGTGGTCGCGGCGGACGGACTCGGTTCCTACGGCTCGCTCGGGGTCGAGTACAAGCGACGGCTGCTGGAGCTCGAGGGTGTCTCTCTCTGAGGAGCTGCGGAACGAGCTGGCCGGGATCAGGCCGGAACGGGACTGCGACCGGCTCGCAGAGCTGTCCGGGTTGGCGCACACCGCCGGGAGCCTGCACATCCACGGGCGCGGGGAGATCGGACTGCACCTCGACCTCGCGAGCCCGGCGGCGGCCCGCCGGGCCTTCAGCCTCCTCCGCGAGCTCGGTGTGACGTCGGAGATCCGGACCTACCAGCGGCGCGCGTTCGGACGCGAGACTCGGTACCAGCTGCATGTCGAGGGCGTCGGGCGCGCGCTCGGTGTTCTGCGGGAAGCCGGGATCGGCTCGGCGTCGCTCGACCGGCCGCCGAAACGCGTGGTCGGTCGGGCGTGCTGCCGGGCGGCATATCTGCGAGGCGCCTTGCTCGGAGGCGGGACGTTGTCGGGGCCGCGTTCGCCGCACCTCGAAATTCGTGCCGCGAGCCTGGCCGGCGCCGAGTTCGTGGCAGAGATTGCGGCACGGGCCGGCGTGCCCTTGCGCGTGCTGGACAAGGGGCGGCACGCGGTCGCGTACGCAAAAGGGGCGGGGCCGATCGCAGACGCGCTGGCCGCGGCGGGGGCTAGCGCCGCCGTCCTCGTCCTCGTGGAGCAAGTCGTGATGGGTGCGACGAAAGCGCGCGCAAACCGGCTCGCGAACGCGGATCACGCGAATCTCGTGCGCACGAGCCGCGCCGCCCAGGAGCAGATCCGTGCGGTGCGCAAGCTCGAGCGTCGCGGTGGGCTCGGCTCGCTGCCTCCGAAGCTACGCGAGGTGGCTCGGCTGCGGCTTCGTTACCCCTCGCTCTCGTTGCGCGAGCTGGCGCTCAGATGCAGCCCGCCTGCGACAAAATCCGCCGTTCAAAGGCGGCTTTCGAGCCTCGTCCGGCTCGCCGAGTTGTAGAGCCGGGAATGTCTGAGTAATACTCCGATTAGCGGCGGGTCTGTGCTCGTCCGGCGATGGATTCAGACCCCGTCCGTCGCCAAGGTCCGGAGCGCGGTTCAACGGGAGGGGGAGGTCGTCCTCGGAGCTTCCCCTCCGGCCCGCCGCCTTTATCGCGGCCGACAGCGCGGCGTGGTCCCGCAAGTCGATCAGGCTCGCGACGGCTATTTGCCGGCAGGCGGCGGGCCGGAGGGCTAAAGACGCGGACGCGGGCAAAGCCCGCATCCGCTCTGTGTCGTCATCGCACGCGATGACGACGCGGCCCGCGCCCTTCTCGTCCCGACCAGCGTGTGAGGCGGGTCCTCTCGCTGGCGGTCATGTCGAAGGCGGCGGGCCGGTCGGGACTTAAGACGGCCGCACGGGCAAAGCCCGTACGGCCTCTAATGTCGTCCCCGCAAGCGGCGACGACGCGGCCCGCCGCTGAGTTCAATTGATGGTGACGGGGCCGTTGGCTTCGAAGCTGTGCTGGTTAGACTCGCGCCCATGGCTACCAAAGTGGGCATCAACGGCTTCGGCCGCATTGGACGCAACTTCTATCGCGCCTACCTCGAGAAGAAGCCGGGCTTCGAGATCGTCGCGGTCAACGACCTCGCCTCGCCGGACATCCTCGCGCACATGCTCAAGTACGACTCGACTCTGGGTGTCCTCGGCGGGGAGGTCGAGCACGCACAAGACTCGATCTCGGTCGACGGCAAGTCCGTCAAGGTGCTCTCGGAGCGAGATCCGACCGCGCTTCCCTGGAAAGACATGGGTGTCGACGTCGTCGTCGAGTCGACCGGGCTCTTCACCGACCGCGAGGGTGCGACGCAGCACCTCACAGCCGGCGCAGACAAAGTCCTGATCTCCGCTCCGGCAACCGACCCGGACATCACGGTCGTGCTCGGCGTCAACGACGACCAGTACGACGCGGAGCAGCACCACATCGTCTCGAACGCCTCCTGCACGACGAACTGCGTCGCGCCGATGGCGAAGATCCTCCTCGACTCGTTCGGGCTCGAGGCGGGCTTCATGACGACGATCCACGCGTACACCACGGAGCAGCAGCTCCTGGACCAGATCCACCTGACGCGGAAGGGCAAGGCCGACCTGCGTCGCATGCGCGCCGCACCGCAGAGCATCATTCCGGCCTCGACCGGGGCGGCGAAGGCGATCGGCGAGGTGATCCCCGAGTTGAAGGGCAAGGTCGACGGGATGGCGATGCGCGTTCCGGTTCCAGTGGGGAGCGTCACCGACCTCGTCAGCGTGCTCGGCGGCGAGGCGACCGCCGAGGCCGTGAACGACGCGTACCGAACGGCCGCCGATAGCGACCACTGGGCCGGCATCCTCCAGTACACCGAGGACCCGATCGTGTCGTCCGACATCGTCGGCAACTCGTACTCGTGCATCATCGACGGCCTCTCGACGATGGCCCACGGGAGCCAGGCGAAGGTGATCGGGTGGTACGACAACGAGTGGGGCTACTCGTGTCGGTGCGTTGACGTGATCGACCGCCTGCTTTGAGGCGCCCGCGCTCCGTTCGCGATGCCGATGTGGCCGGCAAGCGCGTGCTTGTGCGCTCCGATCTGAACGTGCCGCTCGAGGACGGGCAGGTGGCCGACGACACGCGGATTCGTGCTTCGCTCCCCACGCTTCATCTGCTGCTCGAGCGTGACGCTGGCGAGGTCGTCGTCTGCTCGCACCTTGGTCGGCCGAAGGGTGCGGACCCCGCGTTCTCGATGAAGCCGGTCGAGGCGCGGCTGCGTGAGCTGCTGCCCGACGAGCGGATCCGAGTGCTCGAGAACACGCGCTTCGACCCGGGCGAAACGAAGAACGACCCGGAGACCGCGCGGAAGCTCGCCGACGACCTCGACCTCTACGTCGACGACGCGTTCGGCTCGGCTCACCGCGCGCACGCGTCGACGGTCGGCGTCACAGAGCTCCTTCCGGCCTACGCGGGGCTCCTGCTCGAGCGCGAGCTCGAAGAGCTGGGGAAGCTGCTCGGGGACGTCGAGCGACCCTTCGTGTTGATCTCCGGCGGCGCCAAGGTCGAGGACAAGCTGGGCGTGCTCGAGAACCTCGGCGGCAGGGCAGACCAGGTGCTGGTCGGCGGGAAGATGGCCGAGGAGATCCGTGACGAGAACCCGCTCACCTTCGAGGTCGAGCTGCCGACGGACGTCGTCGCCGCGGCCGAGTTCTCGGAGGATGCGGAGTCGAAGATCGTTCCCTACGACGAGCTTCCGGACGGCTGGCTCGGGCTCGACATCGGGCCCGAGACGCGCGCGGCGTTCGCCGCTGTGATCGCAGACGCGAAGACCGTCTTCTGGAACGGCCCGATGGGCGTCTTCGAGTGGCCGCGCTTCGCCGAGGGCACGAAGGCGGTCGCGGAGGCGGTGGCGCAGGCTGACGCGCACACCGTGGTCGGCGGCGCGGACTCGATCCGCGCGCTGACCGAAATGGGGCTCGTCGACCAGGTCGACTGGGCCTCTACTGGCGGAGGCGCTTCCCTCGAGCTCCTGGAAGGGAAAGAATTGCCCGGAGTCGCAGCGATCCCGAGTAGGACGGAGAGTTGATGTACCGCACTTGTCTGGCATCTCAAAGATCCTTGGACGCGTAGCGTGCTCATCGCAGGCAACTGGAAGATGTACAAGGGCCCCGTCGAGACGGCGGAGTTCTGCGTCGAGCTGAGGCGGCACGAGGCGGACTTCCAGGGGATCGACGTCGCGGTCTGTCCGCCGTTCACGTCGCTGGCGGTCGCGGTTCAGGTCCTGGCCGGAACAGATATCGCGGTCGCCGCACAGAACGTCCACTGGGAGGCCGAGGGCGCGTTCACCGGCGAGGTCGCGGCGCAGATGCTCCGCGAGCTCGGGGTGTACGGCGCGATCGTCGGCCACTCGGAGCGGCGCCAGTTCTTCGGCGAGACCGACGAAGGCGTCGCGAAGCGCGCCCGTGCCGCGCTCGACGCTGGGCTGTCCGTGATCGCCTGTGTCGGCGAGTCGGAGGCTGAGCGGGAAGCGGGGGAGACGCAGGATGTGCTGCGCGGGCAGGTCTCGGTGCTCGAGGCGGAGGACAACCTCGTCGTCGCCTACGAGCCGGTCTGGGCGATCGGAACCGGTAAGACGGCGACACCGGAGATCGCCCAGGAGGCGCACGCGTTCATCAAGGGCCTGATTGACGTGCCGGTGCTCTACGGCGGCTCGGTCAAGCCGGACAACGCGGCCGAGCTGCTCGGCCAGCCGGACGTCGACGGCGCTCTCGTCGGCGGCGCGTCGCTCGACGTGGAATCGTTTGCGGCGATTTGCCTGGCCGCTACCCCCTCGTAGCGTTAGTCATCCTCGACGGGTGGGGTCTGGCCCCGCCCGGCCCTGGGAACGCGGTCGACCTCGCAGATACGCCAGTCTTCGACAGGCTCTGGGCCGAGTACCCGCACGCGACGCTAAAGGCGTCCGGCGAGGCGGTCGGCCTCCCGCACGGGCAGATGGGCAACTCGGAGGTCGGGCACCTCACGATCGGCTCCGGGCGCGTGCTCTTTCAAGACCTGATGCGAGTCAACAAGTCGATCGAGGACGGGTCGTTCTTCGAGAACCCGGCCCTCGTCGGCGCCTTCGAGCGGGGAGAGAGGGTGCACCTGCTCGGGCTCGTCTCCTACGGCGGCGTCCATTCCCACATGGATCATCTGAAGGCGCTGCTGCGCTTCGCCCCCGAGAAGACGTGGATCCACGCGTTCACGGACGGCCGTGACGTGTCGCCGCACTCCGCGGTGCACGACCTGGCCGAGCTGCCCACCGACGGCATCGCAACCGTCGCCGGGCGCTACTACGCGATGGACCGTGACCAGCGCTGGGACCGAACGGACAAGGCCTTCGAAGCCATCGTCGCCGGCAAAGGCGCCCAGGGGTCGGAACCCGTGAAGGAAGTGCAACGAAGCTACGACGGAGGTGTGACGGACGAGTTCATCGAGCCCATCGTCTTTGCGGACAGGCCCAGGCTTGGGGCGGACGACTCGGCGATCTTTTTCAACTTCCGCCCCGACCGCGCGCGGCAGTTGACGGAGCGCCTTCTTGCCTCACGATTCGATCTGACGACGATGACGCGCTACCGACACGACTTCGACTGTCCCGTCGCCTTCGAGGAGCAGACGGTGACGGAGACAATGGCCGAGGTCTGCGCCGAGCACGGCATCCGCCAACTGCACGTCGCGGAGACCGAGAAGTACGCCCACGTTACGTACTTCTTCAACGGTGGCCGCGAGGACGAGTGGCAGGGCGAGACGCGCATCCTCGTTCCGTCGCCGAGGGACGTCCCGAGCTACGACCACAAGCCCGAGATGTCAGCGGCCCAGGTCGCCGACGGGCTCGACCGGGCCCTCGCCGACGACGGCTACGGCTTCGCGGTGGTCAACCTTGCCAACCCGGACATGGTCGGCCACACCGGCTCGATTCCCGCCGCGGTCAAGGCTGTGGAGGCGGCGGATAGTGCGCTTGGGCACATCATCGAGTCGGTGCAGCGCGAAGGAGGAATCGCGCTCATCACCTCGGATCACGGCAACGCCGAGGAGATGCTCGACGCCGACGGGAACCCGCAAACCGCTCACACCTCGAATCCCGTACCAATAGTCGTGACCGATGCGAACGTTTCCCTACGGGAGGACGGGGAACTCGGGGACCTGATGCCGACCGCAATCTCCCTGCTCGGCCTTGCAAAACCTTTACAGATGACGGGCCATAATCTCTTCGTAGGAGCCGTATAGCGGGCTATACTCCGCCACCTTCCGGATGCCCCTGATCCAGCCCGACCCTGGCGTACTGCGGAAAGCTCAACGCGGCGACGAGAGAGCTTTCACTCTGATCGTCCGCGCGTACGAGACTCCTGTTTACAACTACGTCCTGCGCCTCGTCGGCGATCGGGTCCTCGCGGAGGACCTGACCCAGGAAGTCTTCCTCCGTGTCTTCCAGGGCCTCCCGAAGTTCTCTCTCCGCTCGAAGTTCACGACCTGGCTCTTCCAGGTGACGAAGAACCGCGTGCTCGACGAGCTGCGGGCGAACGAGCGCCGGCCGCGTTTCAGCGTCGCGCTCGACGACATCCCACCGCTCGAGGTCGTCGACGCACCGCTCGAGAACGTCGAGGCGATGGACGCCGTCTGGCGCTCCGTCGGCGACCTGACGCCGGACCTGAAGATGGCGCTGCTCCTACGGGACGTCGTCGGGCTCTCGTACACGGAGATCGCCGACTCGCTCGAGATCACCCT
>JBKPQP010000047.1:0-12914 GCA_046734155.1 Actinomycetota bacterium
GGACGAGCTCGTCGAGGAGCTGTGCGAAGACGTCGAGGGCGTGTGGCCGGCGAACTACAACTGTCCCGGCCAGATCGTTATCTCGGGCATGCAGCGGGCAGTCGACGCGGTCTGCGCGAAAGCCGAGGAGCTCGGAGCACGGCGGACCGTGAAGTTGAAGGTGTCCGGCGCGTTCCACAGCCCGCTCGTCGCACGCGCCGCGGACCGCTTGCGCCCCGCGGTCGAGCGAGTCAAGTTCCGGGATCCGATCGCGCCTTTCATGTCCACCGTCACTGCGAAGATCGAGCCCGCTCAGCGATTCGCCTCGCTCTTGGTCGAGCAGTTGACCGCCCCGGTCAAGTTCACACAGGCGGCCCGCGGTCTCGTGGAAGAGGGCGCGAAGGTCTTCGTCGAGGTCGGTCCGAGCAACGTCCTCGCCGGGCTCGTCAAGCGAATAGACCGGACCGTCAAGACGATCTCGGTGAACAACCTCTCGGGTCTTCAGAAGGCAGAGGAGACAGTCTCCGCTGCCTGAGTTCTGCTCGCTGGAGGGGCGCACGGCCCTCGTCACCGGAGGGTCACGCGGCATCGGGCGGGCGATTGCGGTCGAGCTCGGAAGAGCCGGGGCGTCGGTCGTGGTCGGCTACCACTCGGGCGGCGAGGAGGCCGAGGCGGTGGCAGAGGAGATCGGGGCCCGGGCGATTCAGGCGGATGTGTCCGATGCAGACGGCGCGCGCCGCCTAGTCGAGGAGGCTGGCGACCTCGACATCCTCGTCAACAACGCAGGCCTGACCCGCGACACGCTTCTGGCGCGCATGAGCGACGACGACTGGCACGCGGTGATCGAGACCAACCTGAGCAGCGTCTTCTACACCTGCCGTGCGGTGGCGCGGTCGATGATGAAGAAGCGCGGCGGGTCGATCGTCAACGTCTCCAGCATCGTTGGCCTGCACGGGAACATGGGCCAGACCAACTACGGCGCGTCCAAGGCCGGGATCATTGGCTTCACGAAGTCGCTCGCGCGCGAGCTCGGAAGCCGTGGAGTACGTGCGAACGTCGTCGCTCCGGGGTACATCCACACGAGGTTGACTGACGTGCTTCCGGATGAGGCGACGAACGCGATGCTCACGAACACGCCGCTCGGCAAGCTCGGAGATCCGAAGGACATCGCCGGAGCGGTACGGTTCCTGTGCTCCGACGAGGCCTCGTTCATCACGGGTGAGGTGCTGCTCGTCGACGGCGGATTGGGAATGTGAGTGGCTGACTATTCGCAGAACGGGCGCAGGCGCGTCGTGATCACCGGATTGGGGTGCGTCTCGCCGCTCGGGAACGACGTCCAGACGACCTGGGACAACCTGCTCGCCGGGACCTCCGGGGCCGCGCCGATCGAGCAGTGGGACGCGAGCGAGTATCCGGTCACGTTCGCGTGCGAGCTGAAGGAGTTCGACCCGAAGGTGTGGATCGAGCACAAGCAGGCTCGGCGCATGGACCGCTTCGCGCAGATGATCGTGGCCGCGGCCCGCCAGGCCGAGGAGGACTCGGGCCTCGAGGTCGGGCCGGAAGCCGAGCGCGTGGGTGCCTCGATCGCGACCGGCATCGGTGGCCTGCAGGCGTTCCAGGACTGCTACGACGTACTGCTCGAGCGCGGGCCCGACCGCGTGAACCCGTTCTCCATCCCGCAGATCATCCCGAACATGGGCGCGGCCTGGGTTTCGATGGAGCTCGGGACGCGCGGGCCGCTTTCGTCGCAGTGCACCGCGTGCGCCGCATCGAACATGGCGATCGGCGAGGCCGCGGACATGATCCGGCTCGGACGCGCGGACGCAGTGTTCGCCGGCGGGACCGAAGCTGGGATAACGCCGGTCGGGATCGCCGGGTTCAGCGCCATGCGCGCGCTGGCGCGGCGGAACGAGGAGCCCGAGCGGGCGAGCCGCCCGTTCGACGCCGATCGAAGCGGATTCGTGATGGGCGAGGCTGGTGGCGTGATCGTGCTCGAGGAGCTCGAGCACGCGCGTGCCCGTGGCGCAAAGATCTACGCCGAGCTGCTCGGCTACGGGCTGTCCTCGGACGCGGCTCACGTGACTGAGCCCGACCCGAGCGGGGCAAATCCGGCGCGCGCGATGAAGATGGCGTTCGGCGACGCGGGGATCGCCCCGGAGGACGTCGACTACATCAACGCGCACGGGACCTCGACGCCGCTCGGCGACGCGAGCGAGACGAAGGTGATCAAGCTCGCGCTCGGCGAAGAGGCGGCGCGGAAGACGCCGGTCTCGTCGACGAAAGGCGCGACCGGTCACTGCCTGGGGGCCTCGGGTGCGGTGGAGGCGATCTTTACGACGATGGCGGTGAACACGGACACGCTGCCGCCGACGATCAACTACGAGACACCCGACCCGGAGTGCGATCTCGACTACATCCCGAACGAGTCGCGCAGCGCCGAGGTGAAGGTGGCGGTCTCGAACTCGTTCGGCTTCGGCGGCCACAACGCGTGCATCGTGATCCGCGAGCTGAACGACTGAGTTTCGGCACAGAACCGGCACAGACACGTCACGACCTCCCGCATATGCTCGCCGTGGGGAGGAGGCAGGGTGCGCCTTAACTAGTCTGCAGGGCTATGGCCGGACAACGGTGGGCGACCTTCGACTGCTACGGGACGTTGATTGACTGGAACCTCGGGATCCGGACGGAGCTCGAGCGGCTGATCGGCGTTCAGGAAGCTCCGCGGCTGCTCGCCCGCTACCACGAGCTTGAGCCGGAAATCGAGTCGGAGTCCGACCCGTTTCCGACCTATCGCGAGGTGCTCACGCTCGCTCTGGAGCGGTTGGCCGAGGAGGAGAGCGTCCAGATCCCGGAGGGTGAGACGGACGCGCTCGCGAAGTCGCTTCCCGACTGGACGCCGTTCGCAGACGTGCCGCCGGCACTCGCCGAGCTCCGCAAGCGGGGCTGGATGCTCGCGCTCCTCTCGAACACCGACCGCGACCTGATCGAAGCGTCACAGAGACAGCTCGGCGTCCCCGTCGATCTCGCGATCGTCGCCGAGGACGTCGGCTCCTACAAGCCGGCGCTCGGGCACTGGGAGCGCTTCTTCGAGGCAACGTCCGCGGACCGCGACACACACGTCCACGTCGCGGCGAGCCTGTTCCACGACATCGCGCCGGCACGGGAGCTCGGCCTCCGAACCGTGTGGATCAACCGGCTCAGCGAGATCGCCGATCCCGAGCCGGACCGCGAGCTGACCGACCTTTCCGATTTGCCTGACACGCTCGACGAGCTGGTCGAGCCATGAGCACGATCCGCCCTGCGCGCAGGGAGGATCTCGAGGCGACCGTCGCGATGCTCAACGAACACTCCCGCAGGCTCCACGGCACCGACGACGTCACCCCACCCGACCTGCTCCAGTACTGGGAATCTCCCGACGTCGAGCTCGGACAGGACGTACTGGTCGCAGAGGATGACGGATCGATCGTCGGCTACGCAGACGTCGGCGCTCACGGTGAGCACGTCTGGCTGGACGTGCGCGCGACCAACGCCGATGCGCTCCCGGGGCTGCTTCTCGCGATCGAGAACGTCGCTGCGGCGAAAGCGCCCGAGTCGAAGCTGATGGGTTACACGGCCGCGGACGACGCGCCTCTGTGCGACCTTTACAAGGGCTCGGGGTACGACCTCGTTCGTCACTCGTACCGCATGCAGATTCAGCTCAACGGGACGCCGGAGGCTCCGCAGTGGCCCGACGCCTTCGCGGTCCGCACGATGCGCGACGGCGAGGAGCGGCGGTTCTACGACGCACAGATGGCGTCCTTCGCCGACACGTGGCTGTTCACGCCGGAGCCGTACGAGCTCTGGCGCCACTGGATGGTCGACGAGCCCGGCTTCGACCCGTCGCTGTGGTTCGCGGCCGAGCGCGGCGATGAGCTGGCTGCAATCGTGATCGCTCGGGCGCCCGAGAACGAACCAGGCGTCGGCTGGATCCGCATCCTCGGGGTTCTGCCGGAGTTCCGTCAACGTGGCCTCGGACAGGCGATGCTCCGTCACGCGTTCGGCGAGTTTGCGCAGAGGGGATTCGACGCCGTGGGCCTGGGCGTGGACGCGGAGAACCCGACCGGCGCCGTCCGTGTCTACGAGCGGGCGGGAATGCACGTCGAGCGCACGAACCTGCTCTTCGAGCGAGTTCAGGGATAATCGAAACGCCGTGGCCGAGCCGCGCATAGACGTTTCGATCGAGCACAAGCATCGCCCCGAAGAAAACTCGGACGGAGCAAAGAAGCACCCGAACACGTGCCCTTCGTGCGGGTCGCACTACCGCAACGACGAGCTCGAGGCGAACCTCCGCGTCTGCCCGCAATGCGGTCACCACTTTCCGGTGCGCGCGCGCGAGCGGATCGCGCAGCTCGTGGACACAGGGACCTTCCAGGAGGAGGCCGTTGAGCTTCGGTCGGAGGACCCGCTCGCCTTCTTCGACCTGCGCCCGTACACCGAGCGGCTCGCCGAGGCGGAGGTCTCGACCGGCCTCGGGGACGCGATGGTGATCGGGAGCGCCACGATCGAGAGCGAAGCGTGCGAGCTCGCGGTCATGGACTTCGCGTTCATGGGCGGCTCGATGGGCAGTGTCGTCGGCGAGAAGCTGATGCGCGCCGCGGACAGCGCCGTCGACCGAAAGGTGCCACTCGTCACCGTCACCGCATCGGGTGGCGCCCGAATGCAGGAGGGGATCCTGTCGCTCATGCAGCTCCCGAAGACCGTCTGCGCGATCGAGGACCTGCGGGATGCACGCTGCGGGTTCATCAGCGTCATGACCCATCCGACAACAGCGGGTGTCCTGGCCAGCTTTGCGAGCCTCGGCGACGTCATCGTCTCCGAGCCCGGAGCGTTGCTGGCGTTCACCGGGCCGCGCGTCGTGCAGCAGACGACTCGCGAGAAGCTGCCCGAGGACTTCGGCCTCGCCGAGTCGAACCTTCGCTTCGGCCACCTCGACGGGATCCTGACCAGAGCCGAGCTTCGGCCCTTCCTCGCCCGCGCTCTGCGACTCTTCAGCAATGGCCGGTGAGGAAGAGCGACATCTCCGCGAGCGGCTGAGCAAGCTGCGCGGAATTCCGCTGCTCCGCGGGACGCGCCTCTCCGGGGAGCTCGTACGCCTACAGAAGCAACTCGACCGGATCGACGAAGAGCCCTCCGACGCGGAGATCTGGCGCTCCGTCGACCTCGCGCGTCACTCGCAGCGGCCGTACACGCTCGACTATGTGGAGCGGCTCTTCGAGGACTTCATCGAGCTGCACGGAGATCGTGCACGCGCCGAGGACCCGGCTCTCGTCACCGGGCTCGCGCGGCTCGGCGGCAAGACGATCGCGCTCATCGGCCAGCAGAAGGGCCGTGATATCAACGAGCGTACGCGCCGCAACTTCGGGATGGCGCACCCGGAGGGCTATCGCAAGGGGATGCGCCTGATGGAGGTCGCCCAGCGACACGGGTTCCCGATCGTCACGTTCCTCGACTCGCCGGGCGCGTACCCGGGTGTGGCCGCCGAGCAGCACGGGCAGGGCGGCGCGATTGCGCGCTCCCAGGCGCTCATGGCCAGGCTGACCGTCCCGCTCGTCTCGTGCATCATCGGCGAGGGGAACTCGGGCGGCGCGATGGCGATCGGGCTCGTCGATCGGGTCCTGATGCAGGAGAACGCGATCTACAGCGTCATCTCGCCCGAGGGCTGCGCGGCCATCCTGTGGCGCGACGGCGCGGAGAAGGTGAAGGCGGCGGTCGCGCTGAAGCCCGATGCGGTCCATTGCCTCGAACTGGGTGTGATCGACGAGATCGTCCCGGAGCCCCAGGGCGGCGCCCACCTGAACCCTGACGAGGCGGCACGCATGCTCGGCCAGGCGCTCGGGCAGACCCTCGACGAGCTGTCCGCGGTGCCCGGCGCCGAACTTCGTGAACAACGTCGCGAGCGCTATCGCCGAATCGGGATATACACCGCTGGATCGACAGAAACGGCTCTACGAAGCGGTTCCTGAACGTTTTCCACAGGCTTCTCGGGCCCCGCTATCCACAGCATCCACAGTGTTTTCAACGGGTCGAAATGCCTCGAGGCCGACGTCAATGCCGGCCTCGAGTGTGACCCCCTGGTCTAGAGGATGAGCTTTTCAGGGCGTACGGACCCTGTTTCTGCGTTGTAGATCTCCGCCCCGCCGAACTTGAAACATTTGTCGACGAGTTTTCTCTCGACGCCACCTCGGTACAAGAAGGCATGCGACCGATCTGGAGCGGTTCGATCTCGTTCGGGCTCGTCAGCGTGCCGGTGCAGATGTACTCGGCGACCGAGTCGAAAGAGCTCCGCTTCCACTTCCTGCACAAGGACGACCTGCAGCCGATCGGTTACGACAAGGTGCGCAAGGACACCGGGGAGCACGTCGACCCCGAAGATGTCGTGCGCGGGTTCGAGATCGAGAAGGACAAGTACGTTCCGATCGAGGACGAGGATCTCGACCGGCTGGACATCGAGCTGACCCACTCGATCGACATCCTCGACTTCGTCGACCTCGAGGAGATCGACCCGATCTACTTCCGCAAGGCGTACTACCTCATGCCGCAGGACGGTGCCGAGAAGCCGTACCGGCTGCTCGTCCGTGCGCTCGACGAGACGGGCAAGGTCGGGGTCGCCAAGGTCGTGATCCGGAACAAACAGCACCTGGCCGCGCTCAGAGCCCATGACGGCGTGCTCGTCCTCGAGACCATGTACTACGCGGACGAGGTGCGGAAGCCCGAGTCCGTGAACGGCAGGACAAGGCTGCAGAAGGCCGAGGTCGAGTTGGCGAAGTCGCTCGTCGAGAACCTCAGCGGGAGTTTCAAGCCGGAGAAGTACGACGATACGTACCGCAAGGAGCTGCTGGGCCTGATCCGTTCGAAGGCGAAGGGCAAGAAGCTCCCGGAGCCGCAAAAGGAAGAAGAGGCGGAGGTCGTCGACCTGATGGCGGCCTTGCGTGAGTCGGTGGCTCACACGAAGACGAAGAGCCGGAGGCGCGCGAAAAAGGCAAGCTAGGGGGCGATGCCCAAGCTCGCCGAATACAAGCGCAAGCGCGACCCGAAGAAGACTCCCGAGCCTTTCGGCTCGAAGAAGCGCCGCAAGGAGCCCATCTTCGTCATCCAGCGCCACGCTGCCCGGAGCCTGCACTACGACTTCCGGCTGGAGCGAAATGGGGCGCTCGCCAGCTGGGCCGTCCCCAAGGGTCCGCCGCTCGAGCCCGGGCAGCAGCATCTTGCGGTCCACGTCGAGGACCACCCGCTCGAGTACGCGACCTTCGAGGGCGAGATTCCGAAGGGCGAGTACGGCGCCGGCACCGTCGAGATCTGGGACAAGGGCACCTACGAGCTCGTCGAAGAGAAGAAGAACGGCGGTCTCACGGTCCGGCTGCACGGCGAACGGCTCCAGGGCACCTGGGCGCTCGTCCCCGCGAAGCTCTCTGGTGACCCTAAGAACTGGCTGATCCTGCGCAAGAAGGACGACTCGGCGCCGGCTCCGCGTGCCGCGCGACAGTACCGCCCGATGCTCGCGACGCCCGCCGAGGAGGTGCCGCACGGCGACTGGCTCTACGAGATCAAGTGGGACGGTTACCGGATCGTGGCCACCGTTGCCGGCGGCGAGCCCGAGCTGCGTACGCGCAAGGACCAGGAGTACACGAAGCGCTTCGAAAACGTCGCGAAGGAGCTCGTCAAGGCAGCGAAGACTCCGGACTGCGTCGTCGACGGCGAGGTCTGCGCGCTGGACGAGGACGGGCGACCGAGCTTCTCGGCCATGCAGCAGGGGAAGTCCGGGACGCCGATCGTCTACTACGTCTTCGACGTGCTCGAGGTCGACGGCGAGTCGCTGATCGGGCTCCCGCTCGAGGAGCGGCGCAAGCGGCTCGAGAAGCTCCTCGACAAACGGAACAGGACGATCCGCTTCTCCGAGAGCTTCGACGACGGCGACGCGCTGCTCGAGGCCGCGAACCAGCAGGGGCTCGAAGGGATCATGGCCAAGCGTCTGGGCTCGAAGTACCTCCCCGGGAGGCGCTCACGTGAGTGGCTTAAGGTCAAGGGCCACGGCCGACAGGAGTTCGTCATCGCGGGCTACACGCGCGGGCAGGGGAGGCGCCAGGGCACGCTCGGCTCGCTCGTCCTGGCGACGTACGAGGGCCGCGACCTCGTCTACGTGGGGAACGTGGGCACCGGGTTCAGCGACCGCGAGATCGACCGGCTACTGGAGAAGCTGAAGCCGCTCGAGCGTGAGACGTCCGCCTTCAAAGAGGTTCCGAAGATGCCTCGCGTGCGGAAGGGCGACGTCTTCTGGGTCGAGCCGAAGCTCGTCGCCGAAGTCGAGTTCGTCGAGTGGACACATGACGGCCACCTACGTGCGCCCTCGTACCAGGGCCTGCGCGAGGACAAGGATCCGACCCAGGTGCGCCGCGAGGAGCCGGAGCCTGAGCCGTTTCCCGCCGAGATCCGCAAGGGCAGGCGCGTCTTCAAGCCGTCGAACGTCGAGAAGCTCTTCTGGCCGGAGGAGGGGATCACCAAGGGCGACCTGCTTTCGTACTACCAGCGGGTCGCGCCGGTCCTCGTCCCGCATCTGAAGGACCGGCCGTTCACGCTGAAGCGTTACCCCGACGGCTGGCAGGGCAAGTTCTTCTTCCAGAAGGACGCGCCGAAGGGGATGCCGGACTGGATCCCGACGGCGTCGATCGTGGTCACGACACGGGACAAGCCGCGTCAGCGCCGTCGGATCGACGCGCCGCTCGTCAACGACGAGCTCGCCCTGCTCTGGATGGTGAACATGGGCTGCATCGACCTCAATGCCTGGTACTCGCGGATCGACAAGCCCGAGCGGCCCGACTTCGTGCTCTTCGATCTCGACCCGTCGCCCGACGTCGGGTTCGCGGAGACGATCGAGGTCGCGCTGCTCGTCAGGCAGGCGCTCGATGCGCTTGGGCTCGAAAGCGTCGTGAAGACGAGCGGCTCCGAGGGCATCCACGTCCTCGTCCCGATCGCGCGCCGGCACACGTACGCCGACACGCGCGAGTTTTCGGCGATCATCGCGAACGCGCTCGCGCGCACGCACCGTGGGCTCGTCACGACGGAGTGGACGCGGGCCAAGCGGCGCGGCGTCCTGATCGATTCGAACCAGAACGGCGAGGGGAAGACGATTGCGTCGGTCTACTCGGTGCGCCCGAAGGCAGGGGCGCCGGTCTCGACCCCCCTGCGCTGGGACGAGGTCAACGAGTCACTCGACCCGTCCGCGTTCACGATGGATGAGGTTCTGCGTCGCATCGAGCAGCACGGCGACCTGTTCGCCGACGTGCTGACGACGAAGCAGTCCTTGACCGCTGCGCTGAAGACCGTGCGCTAGGAGGGTCTGGCGCAAACCCTCTGATCCGCAGGGCCGCGCTGCTCGCCCCCTCGCGGCGTCCTCAGTCGCCCACGTACCGACCGGGTACGCGGGCTCCCTGCCTCCCTGCGAGGGAACGACCATCGCACCCCTGCGACGAGAAGGTTCACGCCAGACCCTCCTAGAGGTGGTCGTCCGAAAGGCGCTCGGTTCCCGGGTAGAACTGTTCCTTGATCCGAGTGTCCTCCTTCATGCCCTCGTAGTCCTCGGGGTTATACGGCACCTCGTCCGGGTTGTCGCGAACCTCCTCGATCTCACGATCGACCGAGTCGCCGCTCGTCAGTCTCTGCCACATCTCTTTCAGGCCCATCGTTGCCCTCCTTTCGAGGACTTACGATGGTACTGGCTAGACCGCGGCGGCGACGGGCGCGCGCTCTGACGCGAGCACTCGCTCCAGCGCGTTGACGCACTTGGCGTCGAACGACGTCCCGCTCTCGTCGCGCAGCAGCTTGATTGCGCGCTCGTGCGTCCAGGCGTCGCGGTAGACGCGCGTCGAGATCAGCGCGTCGTACACATCACATACGGCCAGGATGCGGACTGGGATCAGCGCCGCCAGCGTTCCGAGGAGGAGGACCGGCACGACATGCGAGTCGAAGTTCGCCGCATTCGTCACTCGAAAGGGGCGCTGTCAAGCTCTTGCATCCCTCTGAGGGGTGAGGTTCCCTATCGGTCAGGCAACACGCGGGCGCACGAACTCCCAGATGCGGCCGATCTCGTCGAAGCCGAGCTTCGCGTAGAGCTCCTTCGGCCAGTCGTCCCGGTCGGCGATCAGAAACGTCAGATCGTGGCCCGCGGAACGCGATTCGTCCAAAGCGCGCGTCACCGTCGCCCGTGCGAGGCCGCGGTTGCGGAACCGAGGAAGCGTCAGCACGTTCTCGATCTGTCCCGTCGAGCCGTCGGAGTAGAGCTCGCAGTAGCTCGCAATTTCGCCGTCGACCCGTGCAGCGAAGAAGCGCGTCTCGATCAGGTTTCCGAGGGAGCGCTTGTTCTCGATCAACTGAGCGACGACACGTTCGCCGAGGACGGCCGGATCCGTTTGCCAGCCGTCGGTCCAGGCCGGGACGAGCTCGTCGAGGGTCACGTCTTCGACCGTCGAGGCGTCCACCGGCCGATCGGGATCGCGCCGGGCGACCATGATCACGTCGCACTCGGCGTTCCAGCCCAGCTCCCGGAACCCCGGCTCGAGCCTGTCGCCCTCCTCCGCGTCGATGAGCTCGACCTTGCGGTGGGCGATGCCGAGCTCGCCCATGATCCGATCGGTCTCGGCAGCTAGCTCGGGAGCGGACACCTCGTCGAGATTCCGGGTCGCGAGCAGGTAGTTGCGGCTCCAGACGTTCGGCAGCTCGAGGTTCAGGTAGGCGACCCCGTGCGTCGAGGGCACGCTGGTCGTCGCCGCACGCTCCGCGATGCCGTACAGGAACTCGATGCATCGTTCGAAGTCACTCATCGCCGAGCCTCCGCGGATGCCCGAGCCTGCCCAGCTCGGCGATGTCCCGCCGGAAGAGAAGCGACACCGTCCAGTCGGTCACGACACGCAGTTTCCTGGAGAAGAGCGGCAGCTGGTAGAGGTGATACGTCCGGGTGATGAACCACCCAATGAAGCCGCGAAACGGCACTCCGAAGACGAGCGCGATCCCCTTGTAGCGGCCGAGCGTGGCCACCTGGCCGAGCATGCGGAAGCGGTATGGCTTGGGGTCGCCGCTCAGGTTCTTCGCCAGGCGGCGCGCCTGGCGGAGCGCGTGCTGGGAGGTGGGCGGATCCGGGCCGGGCGTCAGCTCGTTCGGGACGCGCGCGCAGTCGCCGAGCGCCCACAGGCCTTCGTGGCCCTCCACGCGGAGCAGCGAGTCGACGCGAACCGCCCCGCGTTCGTCGACGGGCAGCCCGAGCTCGCGCAGGATCGGGTTCGGCATGACGCCGGCCGTCCATACGAGCGTGTGCGTGGCGATGCGGATTCCGCCCGAAAGCACGACGGAGCCCGGGCCTGCGGACGCGAGCGTCGTCGAGGTGTGGATCTCGACGCCGCGCCCAAGTAGTTGCTTCGCCGCATACTCGCCGAGGCGGGTCGGGATCTCCGGCAGGATCTTCGGCGCTGCGTCGACGAGCACCCAGCGTAGGCGCGGGCGCTGGAACTCCGGGTAGTAGCGCAGCGCGTCGCGAACGAGATCGGACAGCTCGGCGAGGGCCTCGACGCCCGCGTAGCCGGCTCCCACGAAGACGAACGTAAGGTGCGCCTCGGCCCGTTGGCGGTCGTTCTCGGACGCGGCCGACTCGAGTCGGCGCAGCACGTGGTTACGGAGGTAGATCGCGTCGGCGATGTCCTTGAATCCGAGGCCATACTCGGCGAGGCCGGGGATCGGCAGCGCGCGTGGAAACGAGCCGAGCGCCAGGACGGCCCGCTCGTAGTGGACGGCGATCGTCTCCGTTTCGGCTTGAACGGTGGCGACGCGCTGCTCCGGATCGAGTGCCGTGAGCCGGCCGAGCAGCAACTCGGAGTGCGGGCACATCATCCTCAAGGGCACGACGATGTGGCGCGGCTCGAGCGAGCCGGACGCTGCCTCGGGCAGCATCGGCGTGAAGAGCATGAAGTTCTCCTCGCTGACGATCGTCGTGCCCCGTTTCCCGAGCAGGCGCGCCACGTACGAACCGGCGAAGCCGCCGCCGAGGACGAGCGTGCCGCCTTTCGCATGTCGCGCCTCTACGATCACCGCGTGCAGGTTTCCGTGATCGGAAGCGGCGCCGAGCACGAGGCTCGTGCCGAGGAAGTGGGCCGGCTCCTGGCCGAGCGCGGGTGCAAGGTCGTCACCGGAGGGCTCGGTGAGGTGATGGCGGCCGCGATGCGCGGCGCAAAGGCTGCTGGGGGCACCACGATCGGCATTCTCCCCGGCACGAGCCGTTCCGACGCGAACGAGTGGGTCGACCACGTCGTCGTCACTGGGCTTGGCCACATGCGGAACTTCGCGGTTGCTGCTTCCGGCGACGCGGTAATAGCGGTCGGGGGCAGCTGGGGAACGCTGACCGAGATTGGCTTTGCGATGCGGCTCGGCCGACCGGTCGTGATCCTCGAGCCGGGCTTGGCGGTGGACGGCGTCGGTCGCGCCGTCACGCCATACGAGGCGGTCGAGCTCGCTGTCAGCCTCGCTCGAGGGGCCGCGTGAGACAGGTCGGGCCGCCGTCGCCCTTGCGCGACAGCTCCTCGCCCACGTAGACGCGAACATCGACGCCGACGGCTTCCAGGCGCCTTCGCGTCTCGGGATTCCCGTCGAGCGCGAGAACGACCCGCGGTGCGAGCGCGAGCACGTTGCAGCCCATCGATTCGAACTCGTCGTCCGGCACCTCCACCATCCCCACGTCGCGCTCCTCGAGGAGCTGGACGAGCCGCACCGGTAGCAGCGGCAGGTAGACGAGCGCGAGATCGTCGTCGAGCGGGCTGATCAGCGACAGCAGATGGAGCACTTCGCCGCGGCCGCGGTGGTGCGGGAGGTCGACCGTGAGCACGTCGACGGTCGGGAGCGCGACGGCGATCTGCGCG
>JBKPQP010000048.1:0-7632 GCA_046734155.1 Actinomycetota bacterium
GCGAGGTCGTGCCCGAACGGCTTCTCGACGATCAGGCGCGTCCAGCCTTGGGCCTGGCGGCGCTCGCCTACCTCCCGAACCACCATCGGCATCGCCTGCGGCGGAACGGCGAGGTAGTAGACCCGGTTCCCGCGTGTGCCGCGTTCAGCGTCGACCTCGTTCATGAGCTCCATCACCTGTTGGTCCCGGCTCCGGTCCGAGAAATCGACCGACATGTACCGCGTCGCTTCGGCGAGCCAGTCCCAGACGTCCTGCTTGAAGTCGTCGCGGCCGAACTCGCGCACGGCGTGCTCCATCTGGGCGCGGAACTCGTCGTCGGTGAAGGTCGAGCGGGCTGCGCCGACGATTGCGAACTTCTCGGGCAGAAGCTTGCGGAGAGCGAGCGCGTAAAGGGCCGGAAAGATCTTGCGGTGCGTCAGGTCACCGGAGGCGCCGAAGATGACGAGCACGCACGGCTCCGGCGTGCGACGACGCGCGAGGCCCTCGAGGAGCGGGTTCTCGGCGACCTGAGTCTCGGTCATGGCTCCGATTTGACCGCGTGGCCGCCGAACTGCTGGCGCAACGCGGCTTCGATCTTGGCCGCGAAGGACTCGTCCTGGCGCGAGGCGAACCGCGCATAGAGCGCCGCGGAGATGACCGGCACGGGCACGTTCTCGTTGATCGCCTCGAAGATCGTCCAGCGGCCCTCGCCGGAGTCGTCGACGTAACCGGCGATGTCCTTCAAGTCGCTCCCGTGCTGGTCGAACGCGTCGTACAACAGCTCGAGCAGCCACGACCGCACGACCGAGCCGTACCGCCAGATGCCCGCGATCTCCTCGAGGTCGAGCCCGAACTCCGACGCGTTCAGCACCTCGAACCCCTCGGCGTAGGCCTGCATGAGGCCGTACTCGATGCCGTTGTGCACCATCTTCACGAAGTGCCCGGCCCCGGAGGGACCGACGTGAGCCCAGCCGTCTGCGGGCGCGAGCGTCTCGAGCGCAGGTTGGACGAGTGCGACCGCGTCGTCGTGCCCGCCGGCCATCAGGCAGAAGCCCTCCTTCAACCCCCAGATCCCGCCGGAGACGCCGACGTCGAGGAAGTGGATCCCCTGCTCGGCCGCCTCCGTGTTGCGGCGCTGCGAGTCGTGGAAGTTCGAGTTGCCGCCGTCGACGAGCACGTCGCCGGGGTCGAGGATCCCGAGCAGCTTCTTCGTAGTGTCTTCCGTGATCTCGCCCGCCGGGATCATCATCCAGACAACCCGCGGAGCCTCCAGCTGCTGAGCGAGGCCCTCGAGCGACGACGCCGTCGACTCCACCTGCGGGTCGTACGTCATCACCTCGTGACCGCCGCCGCGGAGCCGCTCCGTCATCCCGGCGCCCATGCGTCCGAGGCCGACCATGCCGAGCTTCATACGTCCTCCAGTCTCACACGGCAGACCGTGCGTCCGCGTTCCTTCAAGGATTCGAGATCGCCAGTCGCCTGGGCCGCGATCAGCTGACGGAAACCGAAGTCCTTGCCGGGAATCGGCAGCTCCTCGCCGACGGGGTCCACAACCTGGATCGCGAGCACCGTGTTCGGCCCGCCCTTGTGCAGCTGCCCTGTCGAGTGCAGATACCGCGGGCCGAGGCCTTTCGTGACGACGCAGCCCGTCTCGCGCGCCCGGGTAACGAGCGGGTCGAGCTCGCCCTCGCGCTCCGGGTCGATGAACGCCTGAATCGCGATGTACTGCGGGGGCTCCGCCTGAGCCAGCAGGTCGTCCAGTGACCCTTCCGGACCTGGCTGAGCGACTGTCCCTCGTGACAGCAGCTCGGCGGTCTTGTCCTTCGCCGCCTGAACGTCCGGCTGGTCGAACGGGTTGATGCCGAGGATCGACCCCGCCACCGCCGTCGCGAACTCCCAACGGACGAACTCGGCGCCGAGGTCGTACGGGTCGTCGAGCCGGACGCGGCCGTGCTGGCGATCGGATCCAGCCTCCGGATCCTCTCCGGGCGCCGGCACGAGTCCCTTCCCCCGCTTGCCGGTCGACTCCGCGAGCAGCTGCTCCGCCCAGAGCCCGAAGCTCCCGGGGACGTCGTCGATGCAGACCTTGTCGCGCCCCTCCGTCCAGTTCTCACCGAGCTCGAGACCGAACTGGAAGCCCGGGTTCTCCTCGCCGAGGCGACACGAGCCGGCCATCGAATCGGCCCGCTCGAGGAGCATGCGCGCATCGACGTCGATCAGCACGGCCGGCACGATCCCGAACGCGGACAGCGCCGAATAGCGCCCGCCGATCGTCGGCTCGCCGTGGACGACCCAGGCGAAGTCACGCTCGCGGGCAAACTGCTCGAGCTCGGTGCCGGGATCGGTGATCGCGGCGAACGCGCCCGCGCCCTGGTCGAGGAAGTAGGCGAGCTGCGAGCGCGTCTCGAGCGTCGTTCCCGACTTCGAGGCGGCCACGAAGAGCGTGCGTTCGAGGTCGAGCTGCTCCTCGAGGCGCCGGATCGCGCTTGGGTGGGTCGTGTCGAGCACGTGCAAGGCAGGGGAGGCAAACGTGCGCCGGACCACTTCCGGAGCGAGGCTCGAGCCGCCCATCCCGAGCAGGACGACGTGCTCGAAGTCGCGCGGCAGCGCCTCCAGCTCGTCCATCCGGTCGAGCATCCGCGCCGGTTCGTCGAGCCAGCCGAGCCAGTGGCCCTCGTCGCTCCCGGTCCAGACGGTGGGATCGTGGGCCCAGATCCGGTCGACGAGCTCGATCGCTTCCAGTGAGCTCATCCCAGGAACTCCAGGACGAGCCGGTCGAACTCCTCTGGCTGCTCCATGTTCGGGACGTGTGCGGTATCGGCGATCGTCTTGCGGCGCGAATTCGGTATCTCCCGTTCGAGCCGCTCGGCGATCTCGCGCATCTCGGGGCGGTCGAGCTCGCCGACGAGGATCAGGGTGGGAACAGAGATTTCGGCGAGCCGGTCGCCCCAGTCCTCGAGGAGCGGTTGGTGTTCGCCCTCTTCGCCCGCGCCGCGCCAGACGTCGATCGCGCGCCGCTGCATCTCAGCGATTTTCAGCCGCATCTCCTTGTCGACCTGGTCGGGCGACCGCGACGGCCCGTCGACCCACATGCGCATGTTGATCTCGACCGCCTCGTCGTCGTCGCCGCGCTCGAGCGCCGCCTCCTCGTCCTCCCAACCGGCTTTCGTCTCGTCGTTCATCTCGAACCCCCTCAGACCTGAACCGACAAGAACGAGTCGCGAAACGAGGTCGGGTCGCGCGATCGTCGCCTCCATCGCAACTGCACCCCCGAGCGACATCCCAACGAGCGCGGCTGGACCGAGCGCAAGCTCGTCGAGCAACTCGACCAAGTCGCCCGACAGCGAGAACGTCCCGACCGCGGGCGGCGACTGGCCGAACCCGCGCATGTCGTAGCGAACGACTCGGAAGCGCTCCGAGTACGGCCCCCACTGCGGCTCCCACATGCGGCTGTCGCCGATTCCTTCGTGGAGCAGCACGACCGGCGACCCCTCCCCGGCCTGCTCCACGTAGAGGTCGCTCACGCCGCCGCGAGTTGGCCGCGCTTCGCGGCGATGCCGTCAAAAAGCTCGGTGAGCGAGTCGATGAACTTTTGGACGCCTTCGCGCTCGAGTGTCTGGGTGACGTCGTCGTAGCCAACGCCGGCCTCGGCGACGCGTGCGAAGACCTGCCGCGCCTCGTCGATACCGTCCTCAAGCGTGAGCGCGACCTCGCCGTGATCCTCGAAGGCCTCGATCGTCTCGCGCGGCATCGTGTTCACCGTTCCAGCACCGATCAGGTCGTCGACGTAGAGCACGTCGCTGTACTCGGGGTTCTTCGTCGAGGTGGACGCCCAGAGGCACCATTGCGGCGTCGCGCCCTTTTCGACCAGCGCATCCCACACTGGGCCCGAGAAGATCTCCTTGTAGTTCTGGTACGCGAGCTTGGCGTTTGCGACAGCGAGCTTCCCCTTCAGCTCGGGATGGCCGGCCTCGTCGAGGCGCCGGTCGGCCTCGGTGTCGACCCGTGAGACGAAATAGCTGGCGACGGAGCCGACCGTGGACAGGTCACCGCCGGCTTCCGCGAAGCGCTCCAGGCCGCGGATGTACGCCTGCGCGACCTCGCGGTGGCGCTCGAGGGAAAAGATGAGGGTGACGTTGATGTTCCGCCCCCGCGCGATCATCTCCTCGATCGCCGGGATACCAGGCGCAGTCGCCGGGATCTTCACGTAGAGGTTCGGCTGCTCGACCCAGTCGTGGAAGCGCGCGGCCTCCTCGATCGTCGCCGCGGTGTCGTAGGCGAGGTTTGGATCGACCTCCATCGAGACGTAGCCATCCTTGCCGTCGCCCTCGTCCCAAACCGAGCGGAACAGGTCACAGGCTTCCTCGATGTCGGCGATGGCGAGCTGCAGGAAGATCTCCTTCAGGTCGTCTTGCTCCGCGAGCACCTGCCGCAACTGGTCGTCGTACCAGTCGCCCTCCGCCATAGCCTTTTGGAAGATCGTCGGGTTCGACGTGACCCCGGTCACGGCGTCCTCGTCCATCATCCGCTTCAGCTCGCCGGTCCGGAGCCACTCGCGGGACAGGGAGTCGATCCAAACGGACTGGCCGAGCTCGGCCACCTGTTGCAATCGTGACTTAGCCATGTGCCTTCTCCATCTCCTCGATCTTGTCCAGCCTACGCACGTAGCGTTCCCCGCCGTCGAATTTCGCACCTAGGAACGTGCGCACGAGCTCGCCGGTCAGCTCCGGGCCGATCACCTCGGAGCCGAGGCAGAGCACGTTCATGTCGTCGTGCTCGACGCCCTGGTGGGCCGAGTAGGTGTCGTGGCAGATCGCGGCCCGGATGCCTGCGATCTTGCTGGCGGCGACCGACGCTCCGACGCCCGATCCGCACACAAGGATTCCGCGCTCGGCGCCGCCGCTTTTGATCGCGTCGCCGATCTCCCGGGCCTTGTCCGGATAGTCGATTCGCGGCTCCGGCGCGTCGGTCCCGAGGTCAACCGGCTCGTGACCGGCTCGCACGACCTCCTCGAGCACGCGCTCCCGCAGCTTCACGCCGCGATGGTCGAAGGCGACCGCGACCCGCATCGAGCGGTTACGTTACCTGGATGGAAGGCTCCGAACTCTGGCGTGAGCTCGGTCAGCAGCTCCGCGTCGACTCCGTTCGCGCCGCGGCCGTCACGAAGTCCGGGCATCCGACCTCGTCCATGTCCGCGGCCGACCTCATGGCCGTGCTGCTCGCGAAGTACCTGCGCTACGACTTCGACGACGCGGACGACCCACGCAACGACCACCTCGTCTTCTCGAAAGGGCACGCGTCTCCGCTCCTGTACTCGATGTACAAGGCGGCGGGCGCGATCACCGACGAGGAGCTGCTCACGTTCCGGAAGTTCGGAAGTCGGCTCGAGGGGCACCCGGTTCCCGTGCTGCCGTGGGTCGACGTCGCGACCGGCTCTCTGGGCCAGGGCCTCCCGTACGGAGTCGGCATTGCCCTGGCTGGCAAGCGGCTCGACAGGCTCCCCTACCGCGTCTGGGTGCTCTGCGGCGACAGCGAGATGGCTGAGGGCTCGATGTGGGAGGCCTTCGAGCATGGCTGGCACGAGAAGCTCGACAACCTGATCGCGATCATCGACGTGAACCGGCTCGGCCAGCGCGGCGAGACGATGCACGGCTGGGATCTCGACTCATACGCGAAGCGCGCCGAGGCTTTCGGCTGGCACGCGATCGAGATCGACGGCCACGACGTGGAAGCGATCGACGCTGCGTACGCGGAGGCGCTCGAGACGACCGGCGTCCCGACGGCGATCGTGGCGAAGACGATCAAGGGCAAGGGAGTGAAAGCCGTCGAAAACAAGGACGGCTTCCACGGCAAGGCACTGGACGACCCCGAGGCCGCGATCGAGGAGCTGGGCGGGATCCGCAACATCGTCGTCGACGTCCCGAAGCCGGAGATCGCGGAAGAGCCGCACCGATTCGAGGTCGGTGCCCTGGATCTCCCGACGTACGAGATCGGCGACCACGTCGCGACGCGCAAGGCGTACGGCGATGCGCTGAAGGCGCTCGGCGACGGTCGCGGAGACGTGGTCGCGCTCGACGGCGAGGTCTCGAATTCGACGTTCGCGGAGATCTTCCGCGACGCGCACCCGGACCGGTATTTCGAGATGTACATCGCCGAGCAGCAGATGGTCGCGGCGGCGGTCGGGATCCAGGTGCGCGGGTGGAAGCCCTTCGCGTCCACGTTCGCAGCGTTCCTGACGCGGGCCTACGACTTCGTGCGGATGGCCGCGATCAGCCGCGCGAACATCCGGCTCTGCGGCTCGCACGCCGGAGTCTCGATCGGCGAGGACGGGCCGTCCCAGATGGCTCTGGAGGATCTCGCGGCGTTCCGGGCAGTGCACGGCTCGACGGTGCTCTATCCGAGCGACGCGAACCAGACGGCGAAGCTCGTCGAGGCCATGGCCGATCTTGACGGGATCGTGTTCCTGCGCACGACCCGGGCGAACACGCCGGTCATCTACGAGCCCGGCGAAAACTTCCCGGTCGGTGGGGCCAAGGTCGTGCGGTCCTCGGACGAGGACGAGGTCACGTTGATCGGCGCAGGCATCACGCTGCACGAGGCGCTGAAGGCCGCGGACACGCTGGCGGACGAAGGCGTGAGCGCACGCGTGGTGGATCTCTACTCGGTCAAGCCGGTCGACGCGGAGACGCTCCGCGCCGCGGCCGAGGCAACCGGCGGCCGGTTCGTGGTCGCGGAGGATCACTGGCCCGAGGGTGGGCTGGCCGAAGCGATCCTGTCCGCGTTCGCCGACTCGGACGAGCGCCCCAGGGTCGTTCACCTGGCTGTTCGGGAGATGCCCGGTTCAGGCACCCCGGCGGAGCTGCTCGCGGCGGCCGGCATCGACGCGGACCACATCGCCGCGGCCGCGCGCGAGCTCGTGGCGAACACGGTCGGCGCGACGCGGTAAGCCGCGCGCCAGACCCCAGTACATCCCCACCCGGGTGGGGAGGAAAGGTCCACCCGCCACCCGCGACGAGCGTAGCGACCAAGAGCGCGCGCATTTGAGCCGATTTCGCGCCGAAACCGAGTCGGCACCGACCTCTACGCTGTGCTCATGGCCGTCGTCACGGCAACAAACCTGCGCAAGGAGCTCTCCGGCGAACCGCTCTTCGACGGCGTCTCGTTCAAGGTCGAGCGAAGCGACCGCGTGTCCCTCTCCGGCCCGAACGGCGCCGGCAAGACGACGCTGTTGCGACTCCTCAACGGCGAGACCGAGCTCCACGGCGGCACGATCTCGATGGCCAAGGGCACGCGCATCGCGCTCCACGACCAGCGCCCGCCTGCCGAGAGCACGGCCACGCTGCGCGACTACGTCCTCTCGGGCGCGGCCGATCTCGCCGCGGCCGAGCGGGAGCTCCGCCGCCTCGAGGAAGCCATGGCCCAGGGCGACCACGAGCCCGCGACGCTTCGCGCCTATGCGGAGACCCAGGCGCGCCTCGAGCACGCGGGCGGCTATGCGTGGCGCGAGCGGCTCGACTCGGTCACGCGCAACCTCGGCTTCGCGACGACGGACCTCAACCGGCCGCTCTACAGCTTCTCCGGCGGCGAGCTGACCCGCGCCTCACTCGCGCGCGCCCTCGGGGGCGACCCAGATCTTCTGCTCCTCGACGAGCC
>JBKPQP010000049.1:0-8447 GCA_046734155.1 Actinomycetota bacterium
GCGCTCGGCGTAAGCCACCCGCTCGAACGGCCACTCGTCAGCAAGCCAGTCCGTGACCGCCCGCCACAGCTGCACGTCGAGCTCGGGCCGGCTCGCCCGCACCCATGAGCGCACTTGCGCGTCGTGTTGCTCGCTGCCGTCGGGATAGATGTAGACGCAGCCGATCACGTCGCCGTTCACGGGATCGAGGACGGTGTAGGTAAAGCCTGCCCTGCGCTCAAAGTCGCCGGCGTGCCGTTCCAGGTCGCGCAGGTTGTCCTCCACGCTGCGGTCGTCGGGCCAGGAGCTCGTCTCCCACCCGGGCGTCACGCGGATGTGCTCCACGGACGACGACCACGCCTCGTAGTCGGAGTCGTTGTGCTCCGGCCCGAGTGGTTCGAGCCTGAAGTGCTCCGTCGTCAGAGCGAGCGGCACGACGAATCCGGACGGGACAAACGGCCCCTCCACCACGGGACTAGCGCGTCTGCGGGAAGCCGAGGTCGACCTGGCTCGTGGCCGGGTCGGGCCAGCGCGAGGTGACGACTTTGCCGCGCGTGTAGAAGTTGATTCCCTCCGGCCCGTAGATGTGCGAGTCGCCGAATAGCGATGCTTTCCAGCCGCCGAACGAGTAGTACGCGACGGGCACCGGGATCGGGACGTTAACGCCGACCATGCCGGCCTCGACCTCGAACTGGAACTGTCTCGCCGCGCCACCGTCGCGCGTGAAGATCGCGACGCCGTTCCCGTAGGGGTTCTCGTTCACGAGCCGCACCGCGTCGTCGTACGTCTCGGCGCGGACGACCGACAGCACAGGGCCGAAGATCTCGTCGCGGTACGCGTCCATTTCGGGCGTGACGTGGTCGAGCAGCGAGACGCCGAGGAAGAAGCCGCCGTTGTCAGGCGCGGTCGCCCGCCCGTCGGTGACGACCGTCGCGCCCTGGTCGCGGCCCGAGTCGAGGTACGAGGCGACCTTGTCGCGGTGGGCCGCCGTGATCAGCGGGCCCATCTCGGACTCGGGATCGGTGCCCGCGCCGACCTTCACGTTCGGCAAACGCTCCTTGATCGCGGATACGAGCGGATCGGCAGCGTCGCCGACCGCGACCACCGCGGACACGGCCATGCAGCGCTCCCCGGCCGAGCCGTAGCCCGCGCTGACGGCCGCGTCGGCGGCCATCTCGATGTCCGCGTCCGGGAGCACGATCATGTGGTTCTTCGCCCCACCGAGAGCCTGCACGCGCTTTCCCTGCGCGGTGCCCGTCTTGTAGATGTAGCTCGCGATCGGGGTCGAGCCGACGAAGCTGACCGCGGCGATGTCCGGGTGCTCGAGGATCGCGTCGACCGCGACCTTGTCCCCATGGACGACGTTGAAGACGCCGTTGGGCAGGCCGGCCTCCTTGAGCAGCTCGGCGACATAGGTCGATGCGGACGGGTCCTTCTCGGACGGCTTCAACACGAACGTGTTCCCGCAGGCGATCGCCGGCGCCCACATCCACATCGGAACCATGGCCGGGAAGTTGAACGGCGTGATCCCCGCGACGACTCCAAGCGGCTGGCGGATCGAGTAAACGTCGATCCCGCTCGAGGCCTGCTCGGAGAAGTTGCCGCGCAACAGGGTGGGAATCCCGCACGCGTACTCGACCACTTCAAGTCCGCGTTGCACCTCGCCCTTCGCGTCCGACAGCACCTTGCCGTGCTCGTCCGTGAGGATGGCCGCGATCTCGTCGAGCCGGTCGTGGACGAGCTCGCGGATCCGGAAGAAGAGCTCCTGGCGGCGCGAGAGCGAGACCTCGCGCCAGGCGGGGAAGGCCTCCTTCGCAGCTGCGACCGCCTGGCCGACCTCCTCCACGGTGGCGAAGTCGACCTCGCCCGTCTGGACTCCGAGCGCCGGGTTGTAGACGGGACCACTCCGACCGGAAGCGCCTGGCGCGGGCTTTCCGCCGATCCAGTGGCTGATCCGCTTGACCTGCTGCGCCTCGGCGACCTCCGCCATGCGTTCAGCGTACCCCCACGGCGATAGGGTTGCCGGATGGCGCTCAGAGCGACCGTCGTCTGCGTGTTGGGCGTCCTCGCGCTCGCGGGCTGCGGTGGCGGCGGATCGAAGAGCAGCAGCGGCGGCGACGGTGTTTGCTCCCAGTTCAGCGGTGCTCCGGCCGCGCGGACGACGAAGGCGCCGTGGCCGGCGCCCGACAACCCGATGGCCCTCACCTGCAAAGCGGGCCTCGTCCCGGAGAAGGCCGAGTTCCTCCAGTACCACGTGCACGCGCACCTCGACGTCTTCGTGAACGGCAAGCCGGTGCTCGTCCCTGCGGGGATCGGGATCGACCTCGACAACTCCGCGGTCCAGAGCGAAACAGGCCCAGACGACATCGTCATCGGCGCGGGCCTGTCGCAGGAGTGCGACGAGCCCTGCATCTCGCCGCTGCACACGCACGACCTTTCCGGCCTGCTGCACACGGAGACGAAGACGCCGAGCCCGAACCAGCTCGGGCAGTTCTTCACGCAGTGGGCCGTGCGCCTCGACTCGAACTGCGTGGGCGGCTATTGCAAACCGGCGGTCCCGATCAAGATCTACGTCGACGGAAAGGTCGAGATCGGCGACCCGACGCAGATCGAGCTCAGCAACCTGCGCGAGATCGCCATTGTGATCGGCACGCCCCCGGCGAGCATTCCGTCGGCGTTCCCAAAGTAAGGCGATCCTCGACGACGAGAGCGAGAGGGGCGGGGACCGCCGCTCGTCCCCACCCCCTCGAGCCCGCTCAGCAGTGCACGCGCGGGTTCCACATTTGGAACATGCCGCTCGGGTTGTCCTTCCAGATCCAGGTGTGGAGCTGGTAGAAAGCCGGGATCCCGAACCGGTTCGGGGCGGGGACGAGCATGAACGGCTGCCCGAACAACTCGGGCGGCGACGAGTGCTCGGCATCCCAGGCTGCCTGGAAGACGATGTACTCGAGCGCGACCAGCCTCAACCGGCCGTTCGGCATCGGCTCGTAGACGACCGCTTCCGGCGTCGTCGGATCGAGCGTCGTGTCGCCGACATACGAGCCGTTCACGTAGTGGACGCCCATCGCGCCAGCCGGCAGGTTGTCGATGCAGGCGATGCCGTTGGCGTCGCGGAACTCGGCGTAGCCGGCGTCCTCCGCCACCGAGACCCGGTGGTAGTTGGCGGTCGCTCTCCGCGCGGCGGCCAGGTCCGAGCCTCCAGCTGCCAGCGCGACGACCACCTGGACGCCACCTGCGGCGAGCGCCGCCACGGCGAGGGCGAGCGCAAGCCGCTTTCTGAAGATACGTCTCATTTCTCCCTCCCTTGGTCAGGTCGCGGCCTCGACCGGATCCGGCTCGACGACGAGCGTCTCGAGCACTGCGACGATCTCGTCGATCGGCAGTCCCGCACGCGCGGCGTGGGCGCGGACCGCCTCCGGGCTCGTCGCTCGGTACACGCAGGCGGTGCCGATGGAGCCGTCCGGCTCGGCAACGAGGTAACTGCGGATCCAACCGATGTCGTCCGGCGCCCACTGCAGAGCGGTTTCCGCTCGTTCCATGGCTTCCTGCAGGTCATCGATCGACCGCCAAGCGCAGCGCCGCTGGACGAAATAGGTCTTCACCTGTCTCCTCTCGCAACCGTTTCACTGCGAGGCTAGGGCGCTGCTGTCCCCGCGAAATCGGCAAACGTGCCTATGTTTTCGCGGCGCGTTACCGATCTTCGGGCAGCTGGAGGCGACGTGCGGCCGCAGCCGCCTCGCCGCGCGTTCTGGCCCCGAGCTTCCGCAGGATCGCCGAGACGTGATGGTCGACCGTGCGTTTGGATAGGACGAGCCGCTCGGCAATCTCGCCGTTCGGAAGGCCTTCCGCGACAATGCCGAGCACCTCGAGCTCCCGTGACGTCAGCCCGGCAGGATTGGCCTGCGTCGCCGGCCGAGGGCCGCGCGGAAGGTTGCGAAAACCCCGTTTTCTCATGCGCCGTGCCACGACCGCGGCAGCCGGTTGCGCACCTAGCCGGCGGAGGCGCTCGAGAGCATCCGCGAGCGCCGCCTCGTCGTCCAGCGCCGCCTGCGCCAGCGCAACCTCGTAAGGAGCGTCGAGGGCTGCCCAGAGCTCTGCTGCCCGGCGCCAGTCGCCTGCGAGCTCCGCCGCCCATGGCTCGGGCACGTCGGGGATCTCCTCCTCGGCCCCCGCGCGCCTTCGCCAGCAGGCCAGCTCGCCGACGATCCACCACGACTCCTTCTCCAGTGCCAACTCGAACGTCGCCTGTGTCGAAGGCACGACGTCACCCGAGCGGCCCAGGAGCCAGAGCGCCTCGGCGCGGGCAACGGAAGGCGGCTCCATCCGCTGGAGCTCGCCGGTCCCTTCGGCCAGTGCCCATGCTTCCTCGAGCGCCGGCCAGGCCTCCGGATCACCGCGCCTGGCGCGCATCAGGCCAAGGGTCGAAAGCGCGATGATGCGCGGCACTGGTGAGCTTGCCGGATCGCGAACCACGACAGTCGCGGAATCGGAAGCCTCGTCCCAGCGGCCGCGGTCGAGCAGCGACCTTGCCCGCGTTGCCAGTAGGAAGTGCCTCCACATATCGAGCCCGCGCTCCGTGCAGTACTCGAGACCGGGTGCGATGTGCTCGTCCGCCGTCTTGTACCACCGCCCGCGCGGGGACCACCACGCGAGTGCGACGAAAGCGCGGCCCGCGTGCTCCTCGAGGTTATCCGCGAGCGCGAGGTCGAGGGCCTGCTCGATCTTCTGCGTGGCACCTCGTGAGAGGGCTTCCAGACTCCCGATGTTCGTCAGGGCGTAGGTCTCGACCTCCGCGTCGCGGAGCTGAGCGGCGAGCTCGAGTGCACGGGTTCCCCAGTCAAGCGTTCCAGCGGCGTCTTCGAGGTGCTGGCAGAGATGCGAGACGTTGCACCAGGCCATCCCGAGCTCATGTCCCGGTGGAAGCTCTTCGAGCACGGCCACAGCATCAAGCCCCGCGTCCATCGCCTCCTCACGGCGTCCGACATAGCGAAGCAGCCGCGAAAGGGAGCGGAGCGAGTCGGCTTCCCGGAGGCGGTCACCAGTTCGGCGGTTGCAGTCGAGCGCCCGTTGCTGGGCTTCGAGGGCATCGTCCACGTCGCCGATCAGGTAGCAGGCGTACGCGCGGCGCTCGAGCAGTTCCGCTTTCTCCTTGGGGGCAAGGTGATCGGAGAAGCGCAGCGCCCGCCCATACTGGGCGGCGGCCTCCCGTGAAGCGCCCAACTCGCCGGCGTAGTCGCCCGCCGCGGTTGCGTATTTCAGGACGGCCTCCGTGTTCCCGGCGGCTTCCGCGTGGTGCGCCGCCCTGGCGAGGTCGACGGCAGGTGTCTCCCCCAGGCGCGACTCGAGCACCGAGAGCACGAGACGATGAAGCTCGACGCTGCGCGTGGGCGGAATCGAGTCCTCGATCGCCAGGCGCGCGAGCTCGTGGCGGAAGGCGACCCCGCCCGCCTGTGCCTCAAGCATTCCGGACGCGATACAAGGCTCCAGCTCGTCGACCGTGTCTCCGGCGATGCCCTCGAGCAGCCATGGCTCGGCCTGCGGCGATGCGATCGCCACGGCCTCCAGCAGCCGGCGAGCGTTCGGGGTCAGGCGAGCCGCACGCGCGAGAACCGCGTCCCGAACAGTCGCGGGGATCGCCTCTCCGGCGCCGGCCAGCGCCTCGGTCACGAAGAACGGATTCCCGGCTGTCATCGAGTAGAGATCGTCCGCATCCACGCCGTGGGGCTCGGCGAGCTCGTACACGGCCGCCGAGGAGAGCGGCGGGAGCCGAATGCGGAGCAACGTCGCCGTCGACTCGAGATCGCCGAGCACGATCCGAAGCGGGTGAGCCGGCCCGAGCTCATCGTCGCGGTAGGTGCCGATCACAAGCGTGCCGAGCCCTTCGGTCCGCCGCGCCAGAAGCCTGAGCAGATCGAGCGTCGACTCGTCCGCCCAGTGCAGGTCCTCCAGCACGAGCACCGTGGGGCGAGCCATCAGCTCATCTGCAAGTGGCCCGATCATCTCGTGTGGCCGGGCGCCCTGTTCGATGAGAGCGGCCGGCTCACCTCCCAGCAGGGCTGCAACGTCGGCGAACGCACCGAGCGGGCGCGGTGTGAAGAGCCCATCGCAGGCGCCGCTAAGCGCGCGTGTTCCCCGCGGTAGATCTGCGAGAAACGCGTTGATCAGCGCGGTCTTGCCGCCTCCCGCCTCAGCCGCGACGAGCGCCAGCCGCCCACGGCCCTGGGCCAGGTCTGCGAGCGCTTGCCGCAGGTCTTCGAGGTATTCGTCGCGCTCGAGGAGCGCAGACGACTCAACGACGCTCACCCCCACATCCTGCGCCGCCCGCGCGGCTACTGCAACCGCGCGCTCTCAGCGGGCTAGGATCGTCACACATGGCAGTCACCGACACCAGCCGAGTCAAGACGGACGACGCGAAGTACGTCCTGCACTCGTGGTCGGTGCGCTCGGCGATCGACCCGATCCCGATCGCCGGCGCCGAGGGCCGCTACTTCTGGGACTTCGACGGGAACCGCTACCTCGACTTCGCGTCGCAGCTCGTCAACGTCTCGCTCGGGCACCAGCACCCGAAGGTGATTGCCGCGATCAAGGAGCAGGCGGATCGCCTGACGACGATCGGGCCGATGATGGCGAACGAGCAGCGCTCCGAGCTGGCGCGGCTGCTGGACGAAGTGACGCCCGGCGATCTGACGATGTCGTTCTTCACGAACGGCGGCGCGGAGGCGAACGAGAACGCGATCAAGCTGGCGCGCTGGTACACGGGGCGGCAGAAGATCGTCACGCGGTACCGCTCGTACCACGGCGCCACGGCGGGTGCGATCTCGGCCACGGGCGACCCGCGGCGCTGGCCGGCTGAGCCGGGGGTGCCGGGGATGGTGCGCATGCTCGACCCGTACACGTACCGCTGTCCCGCGGGACATCCGGATCCGTGCCCCGTCTGCACGGGCGCGCCGCACCTCGAGGAGATCCTCCAGTACGAGGGACCTCAAAACGTGGCCGCAGTCTTGATCGAGACGATCACCGGTACGAACGGCGTCATCCCGCCGCCGCCGGGCTACCTGCAGGCGGTGAGGGAGGTGTGCGAACGGCACGGGATCCTGCTGATCCTCGACGAGGTGATGGCCGGCTTCGGGCGAACCGGCAAGTGGTTCGCGTGCGAGAACTGGGACGTGGTGCCGGACATCATCACGATGGCCAAGGGGATCAACTCCGGCTACGTGCCGCTCGGGGCGATGACGATCTCGGCGCCGATCGCCGACTGGGTGCGCGACAAGTACTTCGCGGGCGGGCTCACATATTCAGGCCATCCGCTCGCGTGCGCTGCGGCGGTCGCCTCGATCGAGGCGTTCCGCGAGGAGGGGATCGTCGAGAACGCCGCCGAGATGGGCGGGGTCCTGGGCGACGGCCTGGCGGCGCTGGCCGACAAGCACGAGTCGATCGGCGAGGTGCGCGGGCTCGGCCTCTTCTACGGCGTCGAGCTGGTCAAGGATCGTGGGACGCGCGAGCCGCTGGTGCCGTTCAACGCGTCGGGCGAGGCGTTCGCGCCGATGGCGAAGATCGCGAAGACGGCTCTCGGGAACGGCCTCTACCTGATGACGCACTGGAACGTGATCATCGTCGCGCCGCCGCTGACGATCACGCGAGAAGAGCTCGACGAAGGGCTCGAGAAGCTCGACGACGCTCTCGCCGCCTGATGTTTGGCGCCCGCTGACGCGGGAAACACAGGTGCAGCTAACGAGAGGAGGTCGGTTATGTACATCGGCATCGGAACCGTGCTGCTGATCATCCTGATCGTCCTGCTTGTGCTCTACGTGCTCTAGACGATCAACTGAAACGAAGGCTCCAGGGGCCAGATCCGAAGCGGGTCTGGCCCTTTCGTTCGACTAACCGCCGGGCGCGCGCGGCGTCCGAACCGGTATGAGGTTCGGCCCCGCCCTCTTCGCCCTGGCGCTCCTGATGGCGTTGTCCGGCTGCGGAGGTAAGGACAGCGCTTCGACCAAGGCGACCTCGGAAGGCCCGATCGGCAAGGGCGCGAGCGGCGTCTGGCTCTACACGCCAGCCGGGAAGCCGAAGGACGTCGTCGTCTTCTTCCACGGGCAGGGCGGCCCGGAGGAGGCGACGCCCGCGAACCATCTGCCGTGGATCAAGCACCTCGTCTCGCGCGGGTCGGTCGTGGTCTACCCGCGCTACGAGATGGCCTACGAGGCCGATCCGATGCCGTTCATCGTCAACGGCGTACGAGCGGCGACGAAGCGCGTCGACGTCGGGGGCCTGCCGGTGCTCGCGATCGGGTATTCGCGCGGCGGCGCGATCGCGGTCGAGTACGGGGCAGTCTCCGGCGACAAAGACATGCCCGTTCCGGATTGGATCATGAGCGTCTTCCCCGCGCCGTACGGCAACCAGAAGCACATCATCGACCTGAGTGCGCTCCGGCACTTCACCGAGCTTCTGATCCTCGTCGGCGACCAGGA
>JBKPQP010000050.1:0-6998 GCA_046734155.1 Actinomycetota bacterium
GCACCGGGCCAGGTCGCAAAGAGCCCTGCTCCGACGAAGAGCGCGCAGGCGAGCGCTACAAGGCCCGCGCGGCCGCGAGCAGCTCGTCGAAGTCCGGAACCTCGCCTGGATCGTGACGCCATGCGCGGCGCACCGTACCGCCGCGCTCGACCAGGAAGGTCGTTCGTTCGGCGACGTCCTGCATGCCGCGGAACTCGTGAGCGACGCCGAACCC
This sequence comes from Actinomycetota bacterium, assembly GCA_046734155.1. GTDB lineage: Bacteria > Actinomycetota > Thermoleophilia > Gaiellales > Gaiellaceae > VAXT01. Next base: position 215 of record JBKPQP010000050.1, read on the forward strand.
ACGCACCGCGTCCCCGTTCCAGTCGGACAAGAACTGAATCTCGTCGAGGTCGAGCGCCTGACTCCAGGCGGTCTGCGTCCACGGCGAGTCGCGCGAGATCGCGAACGGCGTCACGCCCGCCTCCTCGAACTCCGCTCTCCTGTCACGCAGGAGCTCGAGCTCGTTCGTTCAGGTCGACGACCAGGCGAAGAGGAAGAAGAGGAAAAGAGCCGAGCGCCCCGCGACGAGGTTCGAGCAGATCGCCGGCTCGCGCGGAGCCATCCAAACCGTGGCGTCGGGGACGCTGTCTCCAGGCCCGAGCATGGAGCGACCCTACGTCAGTGACGGCCCAGGGTGCGACCTAGAACCTGATCGCCGTCATGCGGTCGACGAGCTCGCGCAGCGGGCTGCGCGGCGGTGGCGCGGAGTCGAGGAGGAAACGGCCGAGGCGCTCAGCCTCGTCGTTCTCGAGCGAGAGGGCGCTGTCGACTCTCGCCCCGCTCCAGATGCTGAAGCGGACGTGCCTCTCGTCGAGCTCGTCGTGGAGGTAGCGCGAGACGCGCAGCGCACTGTCGTCTTCGCCGGGTCGGCCCCGGAAGAACTCGACGAGCTTCAGTCGCTGTGGCGCGGCGCACCAGGGGCAGTAGCGAAACGCGTCGCCTACCGAGCTTCCGCATCGCGCGCAGTCATGCATCGTTGCTTCCAGGAAGACTAACCCGCGAGGAGCGCAAGAACGGCGCGGGCCTGGCGATTGGCGGCTCTGGGGGTCAGCGGGCCCGGTGGAAGCTCCACGACGAACGAGCCGGCGCCTCTGAAGCGGTGGTTCTGCCAGTTCGGCGCCGAGCCGTGCGGCCAGCGGATCGCACGGAACCTCATCCCTGCAAGCCTCGCGTAGCGGCGCGCTGCGGGGATGCTCTGTCCCCACGCGCGGACGAGCGCCTGAGGCTGGTGGAACCAGATCGTGACCGAGGGCCTCAGCCGACGGACGAGCCGCGTCGCGGCGCGGGTCTCCGGTTCCGAGAGCGGTCGCGGCCCTGGATATTCGGGGTCTCCGGCGTGTCCGGGCCGCCATTCGGACGGGAAGTTGCGGTTGAGGTCGACGCCGTCGGCGTTCTGGCGGGTACCACTCGCGAATCCGTCCGGGTTCAGGTTCGGGACGAGCCAGAGGTCGACCCGCGGCGACGAGCGAGCGAGGATGCGCGTGACCGCAGTCCCTGCGCATTCGTTCCCGTGAATGCATCCCACGACCAGTGCCTTACTCGGGCTCCCGCGGTCGCCGACCCGCACCGCGTTGATCGGTCGTCCCTCGACGGAACGGCCAATCAGGAGCCGTCGCTTCGGGTCCGGCCCGATGCGGACGTGCATGTGGTCGTCGTGGTAGATGAGCCGCTGGACAATCCGGTGCGGCCCGCGGAGCCCGACGTGCGGCCCGACGAAAACCTTCACTGCGCCAGCCGTGACGAACCGATCGACGAGGTCCTGCGAGAGCGCGTGCTCGATTTGAGCCGGACGCACCGCTTGCTCCTCCTGCCCGTCCTGCCGCGGGTAGTAGACGTCGACGTCGAGGCCGTTCTGGTGCGAAGCGTGGCCACGTCCGCCGAAGCGCTCATCGAAGACGCCTCCGTTCGGCCGGGAGAGATCTCCGACGCCCACGCGGGCGGCCTCGGGGTGCGCTGCCGCGTAATCGTCCAGCACCCGCAGGAGCATCCGCAGCAGGCGGTCGCTGCCCCAGCGGCGCCACCAGCGGTTGGGCGATCGCTTCAGGACGGGATCCCAGGTGAAGAAATGCTCGCCCTCCGGCGGGAGCTGCACGCCGCGGATCAGGCGACCGTTCCAGGGGACCCCGACCGAGCGGGACGGGTGCCACTGGATCGGCTCGTCGGACGCTCTTAGTGCAGAGGTCGAGACGGCCGCGAGCCCGGTGCCGCCCGCCAGGATGAGTACGAGAACGACTGAGCGCAGCATTTCAATTGCCGCCGGAGCCGGGCTTGGCCCCGCGGGAGCCTCCCTGACCCGAGCCAACGCCCTCAAGGAGGGGGTCCACGGGGGAACCAGGGGTTCCTCCGTCAAGCCAGCGAAGCGCAGCTATGGCGACGCGGGACAACACCAGCTGACGCTGCTCGGGAACGCCCTTTCGAGCGGGGCGTTCGGGGAGCCTCCAAACTGCTCGACGATGTTCGAGACCGATTCGACCTTGGCCGACGTCAGCCGCAGGAAGAACCACTGGTTCGCGTTGATCCAGCCGACCAGGAGCCAGTCGCCGTTCTCCGAGATCGCCAGCGTCCCGAAGTCGCCGGGCGCCGAGTAGAGGAAGCGCGGCTCGCCGGGAGTCGTCTCGGCCTGGAAGAGTACGAGGTCGCTGCGCTGCGTCGCGGGCGAGTACCGGATGAGGATGAAGCGGTGGCTCTTGCGGACGAAGACCACGCCCGACGGGCCGGTGGGCATCCCGATCGCCCAGAGCTTGTTGCCGTTCGCGTCGAAGACCCGCAGCGAACGCTCGCCGAGTGCGAGCAGACGCTGACCGTCTTCGGACCAGACGAGCTGTGTCGGCGGGTCTCCCGGAGCGGACAGCCAGATCGTCTTCGTCGTGTCCACGTTGACGAGCTCGATCCGCCCGTCGATCGTAGAGAGGGCGAGCCGGCGGGTCACTCCCGGCTCCCAGGCCGGAGCGGCCGCACCGACGACGTTCCTCAGCGGAGCGTCTCCGGTCCCGTCGCCGGCGACGACGCGCAGCTGCGTCCCGTTCAGGTAGGAGATCCGGCAGCACTCGGCCGGCGGCTCGAGCGACCATCGGGCGCCATGCAGCAGCTTCGAGCGGGCCAGTGACCACTTGGTCGTCCCGTCCGGCGTGAGCGCCGCGAGGCGGTGCGCACGCGTGACGGCGACGTGCTCGGCGTTCGGCGACCAGGCAGCCTCCCACCACGGGCCGAGCAGCCGCATCGACCCGTCCGGATGGACGACCCACGGGCCCTTGCTCGAGTTGACGAGGAGCAGGCCTCCCGCGGGCAGTGCCGTGAGCGCCGGCTTCGGCTTCGACGCGTGGTCGTCGGGCGTGACCGCGTCGCGCACGCTGCCGACGAGGGCCCTTCCCGGCGAGGAGAGGAACGCAGCCACCAGGACGAGAAGGGCCAGCGCGGCGACGAGCAGCGGACGGCGGTTCCGGCGCTGCCACGAGAGCGGCTCGCGGTCGTCGAACGACCCGCGGACGAGCGCCCAGGCCCTGCGCTGCGCCTCGATCTCGTCGGGCGCATGGATCCGCTGGAGCGCCCGCTTGACGTCGTCGCTCATCGTTGCTCCCTGTCGACGATCGTCTCGAGCCGGTCGAGGCCGCGGCGCAGGCGCGAGTTGACCGTTCCGCGCGGCAGCTCGAGCAGGTCCGCGATCTCCCCGGGGGTGTACTCGAGCAGGTAGCGGAGGACGATCACCGCTCGCTGCTCGGGTGGGAGTGACGCCAACCCGGCAGCCACACCTTCCGAGAACGTGCCGAGGTCGCCCGTGTCGAAGTCCTCGGAGCCCGGAATCTCGGACAGCTCACGGCGCAAGGCCCGCGCCCGCGCCCAGTCGATCGCTCGGTTGACGACGATTCGGTGCAGCCACGGCCCGAACGGACGGCGCCGGTCGAAACGGTCGAGGTTGCGCAGTGCCGAGAGGAACGCCTCCTGCGCGATGTCCTCCGCGGCAGCCGCGTCCTGGACGACGAGGTAGGCGGCCCGATGCGCACGGGGCCAGTGCTCGCGGAACAGCGCCTCGAGGTCCGAGACAGATCCCGCTCGGGCGCCCCGTATCCAGGAGCGCTCCTGCCGTCCGGGGCCCACCATGGCGCGCTGACTATACGAGTGTCATCGGGCACTAGGTCCATACGCGGAAGAGGCGTGCAGAGGTCCGAGGGACCCTCAGCGGCTCGAGCGGCGTATGGAAGACATGAGACGCCTACTGCCACTCCTCGTCGTCCTCGCCGTCCCGTTTCCCGCACTCGCACGGGCCGATGGATGTCCGGCCTCCGACTGCGGAACGACCAGCGTCGCCCCGGCGGGCTCGAATCTCGCGTTCGTCTTCCCGAACGGGCGGCAAGGCCCGCTCTGGGTCTACGACCTGCGCTCGGTTCGGAAGCGATTCGTCTTTCCCAACGGCAAGCTTTCAGCCGACGGGCACGCGTTCGTCTCGGCGGTCTACGTGAAAGGCGGAACCCGGTTCCTGCGCTTCGACACCCGAACCGGAAGCGCGCGGGCTTTGCGCGCCGTTAACGGCGCCTGGAGCGTTGTCGGCGTTTCCGCAGACGGCCGACGGATCGCGCGCTTCAAGTTCCGGAAGCATGCTCGCGGAACCGTGCTAACGCTGGACGAGCCTGGGCGGTCGGAGTCCGTTCGCTTCCCCGGCAACTACGAGCTCGAGTCGTTCTCACCGAACGGGCGACGTCTTTTCCTCGTCCACTGGCACCGGACAGGGAGTTACGACCTGCAGCAGTACGACCGAGCGAGCGGGCGCTTGAGCGCGACGCGGCTTGACGAGCCCGACGAGAAGATGACGGGCCAGGCGGTGACCGCGGTCCCGACGCGCGATGGAGCGTGGCTGCTGACGCTCTACGTGAAGCCGGACGGAGGGACCTTCGTCCACGCACTCGACCTGCGCACCGGGATCGCGCATTGCATCGACCTTCCGCTGCACGGAGATCTCAACTCGATCTACGCGACGGCACTGGTGCTCTCCCCGGACGAGCGGCGCCTGTATCTCGCTAGCCCCCTCGTCGGGAGCGTGACGACGGTCGACCTCGAACAGCTCTCGGTGAAGGCGGCCACGCGGTTCCGCGCGGTCTCGGCCAGCAGCTACAGCCCGGGGATCGGCCCGAGCGGAGCGGTCTCTCCGAACGGGCGCATGCTCGCGTTCGTGACGGTGCGCCGACTCTGGTTGATGGATACCGCTTATGGCCTCGTCCGCGGCCCGATCAAGATCCGCCAAGGGGTGCTCGGAGTCGGGTTCAAACCCGACGGACGCCGAGTAGACACCATCGGTCTGCATCGCAGCTCCGTCTTCGACGCCGCGACCGGAGCGCCCGCGCGCTAGGCAGGAACGGCGGCCGCCTCGGTCGCGTCGGCGATCTCGCGGACGACCTCGGTCAAGTCGCGGTTCGCGTTGAAGACGCGCAGCTGGCGGTCGGCGCCGTTGCCGCCGGACAGGATCTCGCGGATTCCTTCGAGCGCGTCCTCGGAAGAGAGCTCCTTCGCGTGCGGCGCCAGCTCCTTCAGCCGCCTGCGGATCAGCTGCGCGACCGGCACGCGGTTCCGCGCCTCGGTCGCGAGATCCATCAGCGGGGCCTCGAGCCCGTAGCGTGCCGCGAGCCACTTGTTCTCGCTCGTCAGGATCCGGTGGTACGAACGGATCTCCTCACCGCGGTCGAACCGCTCGCAGTACAGCTTCACGAGCGCCTGGCAGTACGCCGCCAGGGCGACAGCGTGCTCGACTCGGGAGACCGAGTCGCAGATCCGGATCTCGACCGTCCCGAGTCGCGGATGCGGCCGGATGTCCCACCAGATGTGCGTGTAGTCGGCGATGCACCCGGTCTTCTCCAGCTGCCCGACGACTTCCGCGTAGTCCGCGTAGTCGCGGAAACGGGGCGGCGGGCCCGAGCGTGGGAAGGCCGCGAAGACAAGCTGCCGCGTCGACGCGAGCCCGGTCGCCTCGCCCCGCCAGAACGGCGAGCTCGCGGACAGCGCGAGCAGCAGCGGAAGCTCGACGAGGAGCCCGTTCACAACCTGGATCGCCTTCTCCGGGTCGTCCACGGCGACGTGGATGTGCAGGCCGAAGATCAGCTCGCGCCGCGCGACGTACTGCATCTGGTCGACGAGCGCGCGGTAGCGGTCACGCGCGGTGATCCGCTGCGTCTCGAAGAGGCTGAACGGGTGCGTGCCTGCCGACCCGACGCGTAGGGACTTCTGCGACGCGACCGAGGTCACGTACTCGCGCAGCTTCCGCAGCTCGCGGTCGACGTCCGCGGTCGTGTCGCAGACCGGCGTCGCGATCTCGAGCACCGACTGCATCAGCTCCGCCTTCATCTGCGCCTCCAGCTCATGCCCGGCGACGGCCGCGAGGAACGTGTCGATGTGCTGCACGAGGTCGAAGCTGTCCGGGTCGAGCAGCATGTATTCCTCCTCGACGCCCAGCGTGTACGGCTTCGTCTTGCCGAACGCGTGGTCGAGGACGCTTCCGCCCTCGGCGAACCCGCTGCCCGTGATGCTCGACGGATAGATCTGCTTCACGCCCGTAGTATCGAGACGCCCTGAATGCGCTTCAACTCACCGCCTCGTGGCCGGCCGAGAACGTCGCAGTCGCAGTGCTCTCGCGAGAGGACGAGCTTGGCCGGCGCGGAGACTCCTCACGGGTTTTCCGCTGGGCCTCGGTCTCGAAACCGGTCGTCGCGCTCGCCGCGCTCGTCGCCGCTGAAGAGGGGACGGTCGACCTCGACGAGCCGGCCGGGCCGCCCGGGTCGACGATCCGTCACCTGCTCGCGCACGCGTCGGGCCTCCCGTTCGATCCGGGCCCCTCGATCGCGGCGCCTGGGACGCGGCGCATCTACTCGAACCCGGGCTTCGAGGTGCTCGCCGAACGGATCGCGGTCAACGCCGAGATGCCGTTCGAGGAGTATCTCCAGAAGGCGGTGCTCGGCCCCCTGCGCATGGACGCGGTTCACCGCGGCTCGCCTGCCGCCGGCCTCCACGGGTCGCTCGACGACCTCGTCAAAGTCACGCGTGAGCTCATGGAGCCGACGCTCGTGGCGCCGGAGACGCTTGCCGAGGCGACGCACGTCCAG
>JBKPQP010000051.1:0-15628 GCA_046734155.1 Actinomycetota bacterium
CCGAGCGCGACGCCGATGTCCATGCCAAGCATCGTGACGACCGGCAGAAGGGCGTTCCGGAGCACGTGCGAGAAGAGGATCCGCTGCTCGGGAGCTCCCTTGGCCCTCGCCGTGCGCACGTAGTCCTCGTTCAGTGTTTCCATGACGTTGGCCCTGATCATGCGGACGTAGAGCGCGGCGAACAGGATGGCGAACGTCATCCAGGGCAGGATCATGTGGTAGGCCCACTGCACCGGACCGCCGGGGAGCCCCGAGTCGGGCGGAGCCCCGAAGAAGTTCGCGTAGTTGGCGATCGGTGTGAGGTGCCATTTGACGCCGAAGAAGTACGAGAAGATGAGCCCAATCCAGACCGGGTGTGCCGAGACTCCGATCAGGACGAAGACCATCGCCGCCCTGTCGATCAGCGATCGCGGCCGGAGCGCCGAGAAGATCCCGACCGAGAGGCCGATGATCATCCAGAGGACTGCGCCGCCGAAGACGAGCGATGCCGTCACGGGTGCGGCCATCTTGATCTTCTCATTGATGCTCTGGCTCGTCGAGTAGGACTCTCCGAGGTCCTGGTGCACAACGAGTCGCTCGAGGAAGTGGTAGTACTGCAGCGGCACGGAGTCGTTGAGGTGGAGCTTCTCGGTCGCGGTCTTGAGGCAAGCCGGGCTCGCCTGGTCGCCGCCGCACATCGCACGCGCCGGGTTGTTGGGCGCCATGAAAAAGATCACGAACGTCACGAACGTGATCACGAGGAAGAGGAAGATCGCCCACAGGACTCGCCTGATCAGATATCTGAACAACTGTCTCCTCCTCCTTCAGTGCGCCGGCCGGAAATCTTAACTCTTGAATAACACGTAGGGCGCCGGTCGAAACCGGCGCCCCACGTTTGTCGCTGGCTCGTTCAGAGCCTCCTTACTTGAGGGCCATCGCGGGGATGCTCCAGTCCTGGTAGATCCCCTGGTAGACGAGACCCTTCGGGTTGACCCGATTCGAGAAGAAGTACCGGTTGTTGTACGTCCGCTCGACAGCCACCGGGGCAGCCTTTTTCATGATGTCGATGTCCATCTGGCCATAGACCTTGAGGCGGTTCGGCCCCACGAGCTTGGCCGCGCTGGCCATCCGCTTGTTCCACTTCGGATTGTTGAAGTAGGAGTAGTTGACGTTGTTCTCGGCCTGAATGCTCGGGCCGTACAGAAGGATGTTGATCCAGTCGTACGGATCCGGGTAGTCAGAGCACCAGCCCATCGACACGCCGATGTCGGCATCGGTGCCGCGCTTGCCCATGGCGTCGTAGATGTCGCCACCGGAGAACGGCTTCATCGTGATGTTGCCGCTGCTGAAGCCGAGGGTGACCAGGTCGTTCTTCACGATCTGGGCCTGGGCCGGGTTGGTCGTCCCGGACGAGCGGTAGTAGACGGTGATCTTCCCGTCCTTCATGTGACCGCGGGCGAGACTCTTCGCCTTGGTCAGGTTCTGCTTGTAGATGCTGACGTTCTTCCAACCGGGGACGCCCGGGTTGAAGAGGTGCGTCCATGCCTGGCCGGCATACGGGCCAGCCTGGGCGACGTACGACCTCCGCGTGATCGCGTAGTTGACGGCCTGCCGCAGCGGCAGATTGCTCTTGAACAGGCTGTTCGCCGTGTTCATCGGCAGGTAGCCAGTGCAGTTGACCGGCTTCGTCCAGAAGCGGCTCTTGTTGACGCCGTACTGGTTGGCGACACCCTGCACCTCAGCGGCCGGCAGCGGGCCCTCGTCGATCTGGTTGGCCTTCGTCTGGTTGAAGGCGGTCTGCTCGTTGAGGTTCCACTGGAGGTCGAGGCCCGTCAGGTTGCGTGGCCGGTTGCGGCCCGGGCCCGGCTTCCAGTTCGGATTCTGCCGGAGCGACGTCAGCTCGTCCGGAGCGTTGCGGGACATGTAGTACGGCCCCGCGGACGGCAGGTTGTTCCCGGACACGTTGACGACTTCCTTCGTGAGCGGAAGCTTCGACGACGTGGCCTGGAAGAACGGCATGGTGATCTTCGCCATGAACGTTCCGTCACCCTTGGTCAGGTTGACGATGAGCCTGTTGCCCTTGACCTGGACGCCGGAGACATTGGTGCCCTGGCCGTTGTTGACCGCCTGGGCGCCCACGATGTTCGTGCCCGTCGGGTCCGTGATGAACTGCGCGCCTGGCGACGCGAGGTCATGGTTGGCGGTTCGGTTGATGGCGTACTTGAAGCTGTTCGCCGTCACCGCAGCGCCATCGCTGAACTTGAAGCCCTTCCGGATGAAGAACGTGTACCTCTTGCCACCGTTCGAGACGGTGAAGTGCGAGGCGACCTCAGGGACGAGCTTGCTGCCCGCCGGGCCCGACTTGTCCGGATAGTTGTAGAGCTTCGCTGCGGTCGCGTACTCGAGCCACCACGCCGTGGTGATGTAGGCGAGCTGCGGGTCGACCTGGACCGAGGCCCCGGTCGTGCCCGACTTCCAGATCCCGCCCTTCTTGAGCGCGCCGGAGTTCCCCGCCGCACTCGCAAAGCTCGAAGCGACCAGAAGGCTTGCCCCGGTAACGAGCATCGCAACCGAGAGCCATAGCCGTCTGCGCATGTTTCTCCTTTCCGTGAACTCGAGCCAGGGCTGCCCCGACCCGGGACGGGCCTCTCCCCGTCCAAAGCCTTAAGACGCTTCTAAGAGGGTTTGGTTAGTTGGCGCCGCTACGCGCTCGTAACGGGGCGGCCTAACGGCCGGACGAACGAGGATCGAACGCGTCGCGGAGCCCGTCGCCGAGCAGGTTGAACGCGAGCGTCGTCATCAGCACAGCCAGGCCCGGCCAGACCATGAGCAGCGGGCGCGTCGTGTAGTACTCCGGCGCGGTCGACAGGAGGTTGCCCCAGCTCGGTACGTCGATCGGGATGCCGACGCCGAGGAACGACAGCCCGGCTTCGAAGAGCACGTAGCTGGCCACGATCAGCGTCGAGTACACGATGATCGGCGCGATCAGGTGCGGCAGGACGTGCGAGCGGATGATCCGCGCGTCGCTCGCCCCGATCATCCGGGCCGCTTCCACGTACTCCTTTTCCCGGATCGAGAGCACCTGCGCGCGCATGATCCTGGCCGGGTAGAACCAGCCGAAGATGCTGAAGATGAGGACCAGCGTGACCACGCCCTGCGGGAACGTCCCATGCAACGTGATCGCATTCAGGCGGGGGCCGATGGTAGCTGCGAGCGCGATCACGAACAGCAGCAGCGGGAACGCCATCGTGATCTCCGTCAACCGCGAGATCACGGTGTCGGTCGTCCCGCGGAAGTAGCCCGCTGACGCGCCGAGAAGGACCCCGATGATCATCACCCCGATCGTGGAGAAGATGGCGACCTCGAGCGAGACGCGCGCTCCATAGAGGAGCCGCAGAAATTCGTCCTGGCCGAGCCTGTTCGCCGCGCCGAGGACCATCACGTCGTGACCGCCGGTGTACGGGTTCACGAAGTGCGTCATCGGGCCCGCCGGCAGGAGGCTCGGGATCTCGACGACCGCGGGAACTGCCGCGAAGATGTCGTTCGGCCCATGGCCGACCCACTTCTTGGCCAGGGGTGCACCGACGAAGGCGGTGAGGATCAAGAGAACGATGAAGATCGAGCTGGCGATGGCGACCTTGTCCCGTCTGAAGCGAATCCAGACGAGCTCCCAGTAGCCACGGGCCCGTACCTGTTCTACGTCACCGAGCTCGCCGCTGGTCTCGCTCGCAACCGCGGCACCCAGGCCCGCGGCGCCGGAGACGACGACTTGGTCTTGTTCTTGCTGGGACATCGAAGGCGCTGAAGTATATGACGCGCGCGCGCGTGAAAAAGTTGGTTAGGCCGTTAGCGCGTCGGCGCCGGCGGCGAAGCCGCCTGTCCGCGGAGCGGACCAGGGACGGGGGCTCGGGGGAAACGGGAGTTTCCCCCGGCTACAAGGGATCAAGCTGTTAGCGCGTCGGCGCCGGCGACAACCTCGAGGATTTCCTGCGTGATCTCGGCCTGGCGGGCACGGTTCATCTGCAGCGTCAGGTTGTCGATCAGCTCGCCCGCGTTCTTCGACGCGTTCCGCATCGCGGTCATGCGCGCGCCCTGCTCCGATGCCGCCGACTCGAGCAGCGCCCGGTAGAGCTCCGTCTCGACGTATACGGGGAGCAGGCGCTCGAGAATCTGCTCGGGCTCGGGCTCGTAGATGAAGTCGCCGAGCAGAGCCTGCTGGCGGTCGTCTTCGCCTCCCTCGAGGAGCGACTCCGGGACTGGCAGCACCTCCTGCGCGACGACGCGCTGCGTGAGCGCCGACTCGAAGTGGTTGTAGATGACGACGACCTGGTCGACCTCCTGCGTGGAGTAGAGCTCGGACACATGATGCGCGATCGCCTGCGCGTCGGCGTAGCGCGGGCTGTCGCTGAAGCCGGTCCACGACTGGCCGACCTCGTAGCGGCGGAAACGGAGCGTGGACACGCCCTTCTTGCCCGCGACGACCCAGTGGGCCTCCACGTCCTCCCCACGCAGGCGCCGCTCGATCGCAAACGCCTCGCGGAGGATCTGCGCGTTGAACGCGCCGGCCAGTCCGCGGTCGCCGGTCAGCGGGAGGATCGCCGCCCTCCGCACGTCCCGCCGCTGAAGCAGCGGAAGCCCCTTGAGCGAGGTGCTCGCGCGCGCGACGCCGACCATCAGCTCCTGCATGCGCTCGGCGTACGGGCGCATCGCCTCGATGCGGATCTGGGCGCGCCGCAGCTTCGCGGCCGCGACGAGCTCCATCGCGCGCGTGATCTTCCGCGTGTTCTGGACAGAGCGGACGCGGCGTTTGATGTCCTGGACGGACGCCATGGCTTGCCTTAACCGGCCGCTCCAGCGAGCGCCGGCTCGTCGGAGGTGTTGAAGCCCTGCTTGAACTTCACGATCGCGGCGCTCAGCTTCTCGGCGAGGTCGTCCGCCAGGTCGCCGCTGTCGGCGATCTCCTCGTAGACGCCGCCCTCGGTGCGCAGGTACTCGCGCAGCTCGTCCTGGAACCGCGGGACGTCCTGCACCGGAATGTCGTCGAGGAAGCCGTGGATGCCCGCGTAGATGGCAACCACCTGCTCCTCCATCGGCCACGGCGCGTACTGCGGCTGGTTGAGGGTCGCCACCATCCGCTCGCCTCGCTGGAGCGAGTCCTGCGTCGCCTGGTCGAGCTCCGACCCGAACTGGGCGAATGCCTCGAGCTCACGGTACTGGGAGAGCTCGAGCCGCAGGCGCCCCGCGACCTTTTTCATCGCCTTCGTCTGCGCGCTCGCGCCAACGCGCGAGACCGAGCGCCCGACGTTGACCGCGGGCCGCACGCCCGAGAAGAAGAGGTCTGCCTCGAGGAAGATCTGGCCGTCGGTGATTGAGATCACGTTGGTCGGGATGTATGCGGCGATGTCCCCAGCCTGAGTCTCGATGACCGGTAGCGCCGTCAGCGAACCGGCGCCTCGCTCGTCGGAGAGCTTGCAGGCGCGCTCAAGCAGCCGCGAGTGCAGGTAGAAGACGTCGCCGGGAAAGGCCTCGCGTCCCGGCGGGCGTCGCAGCAGGAGCGACATCTGGCGGTACGCGTCGGCGTGCTTCGACAGGTCGTCGTACATGCAGACGGCGTGGCGGCCGCCGAACATGAAGTGCTCGCCCATAGCAGCTCCCGCGAACGGCGCCATCCACTTGATCGGCGCGGCCTCCGAAGCCGGCGCCATGACGATGATCGTGTACTCCATCGCACCGGCTTCCTTCAGCCGCTCGTAGACCTGGGCCACGGTCGACGACTTCTGGCCGATCGCGACGTAGATGCAGATCATGTCCTGGCCGCGCTGGTTCAGGATCGTGTCGACGAGGATCGCCGTCTTGCCCGTCGAGCGGTCGCCGATGATCAACTCGCGCTGGCCGCGGCCGACGTTCGTCATCGTGTCGATCGCCTTGATCCCGGTCTGGAGCGGCTCCTTCACGGGCTGACGGTCGACGACGCCCGGCGCCTTGAACTCGACCGGCCGGCGCTCGTCGGTCTCGATCGGCGGTCCGCCGTCGAGCGCGTTCCCGAGCGGGTCGACGATTCGGCCGATGAGCGCGTCACCGACGGGGACGCTCGCCACCCGGCCGGTGCGCTTCGCCGAGCCGCCTTCCTTGATCCGCTCCCACTCGCCGAAGAGCGCGGCGCCGACGTTGTCCTCCTCGAGGTTGAACGCGAGCCCGGTGACGCCGTGCTCGAGCTCGAGCATCTCCAGCGCAACGGCGGACTCGAGGCCGTAAATGCGGGCGATTCCGTCGCCGACCTGGAGGACGGTCCCGACCTCGGCGAGGTCGGTCTCGACGTCGTACTCCTCGATCTGCTTGCGGAGAATCGACGTGATCTCTTCGGGACGAATCTTCAAGGCGAACAGCTCCTTCTATTAGGTGGACGCGTGCGCGAGGTCTCTGCGGAGTCGGTCGAGGCGGCCGCGGATGCTCGAGTCGACCTCGAGCGAGGCGGCTTTGAGGACGAGACCGCCGATCAGGTCGGGGTCGACGGTGCGCGCTGCTTCGACGCGCTGGCCCGATGCTTCCTCGATCTGCTTCACGATCACCGAGGCCTCGTCGTCGGAGAGCTCGTACGCGGTCGTCAGCTCGACGGTGAGGATCTTCTCGTCCGCAGCGACGAGCGCCTCGTACTCGCGGGCGATCTCGTCGAGCTGCCCTGCGCGTCCCTTCTCGGTCACGACGCGGGCGAAGTTGCGGATCAGCTCGTCGGCGCCCTCGAGCACCGCGTCGAGCGTCGCCGCCTTCGTCAGCGGGTCGAGCTCCGGGTTTCGGATCAGCGACCGGAGCTCCGGCACGTCGTCGACGGCCTCGACGAAGGTCGCCAGCTCGTCGCGCACCTGATCGACACGGCCCTCGTCCTTCGCCGCCTCGAACAGCGCTCGTGCATAGGTGCGCGCGACGACCGCCATGGCCCTAGTTGGGGCTCCCCTGCTGCAGGGCGGAGAAGTCGAGCTCGCCGATCGCCTCGTCGATCAGGCGCTTGTGGTCGTCGGCGGTGAGGACCTTGCCGGTCACCTTCTCCGTTGCGATCACGGTCAGGTCCGCGACCTCGGAGCGGATCGCCTGGAGGGCGCGGGCGGTCTCGGCCTCGATCTGGCGCGAGGTCTCCTCGAGCCGGCGCTGGCGGTCCTCCTCGAGCTCGTCGCGCAGGCGCCGCTTTTGCGACTCGGCGACCTTGCGCGCCTCGGCGAGGATCTCCTCCGCCTGACCGCGCGCCTGCGCCATCGTCGCCCGGTGCTCCTCGACGAGTGTCTGCGCCTCGGCGCGGGCCCGGTCGGCCTCGTCGAGCGCTTCCCGGATGCGGCGGCGACGCTCGTCGATCACCTGCTGGATCCGGCCGAAGGCGAACGTCTTCAGCACGTAGTAGGTGATGCCGAAGCAGACGATCGTCCAGATCATCAGCCCCGGCGTGACCTGGATCAGGGGGTTCGAGGCGAGGAGGCTCATCTAGACGAGGACGAACGCGAGGATCGAGCCGAGCAGGCCGTAGAACACGACCGCCTCGGTGAGCGCGAAGCCGAGCCACTGGATGCCCGTGAGCTCAGCGCGGAGCTCGGGCTGCCGCGCGACGGACTGGATCATCGACGAGAAGATCAGGCCGATGCCGACGCCCGCGCCTGCGGCGCCGAGCCCGACGCCCAGCGCCAGGCCGATCGCCTTCCCGGCCTTCGTGACGTCTCCCGTTGTCGCTGCAAGGATCGTTGCGAGCACGTGCTCCTCCTTAGTGTTGGGGCTCGATCGCCGAGCCGATGTAGATGCCGGACAGGGTGGCGAAAATGAACGCCTGGATGCCGACGACGATAACCACCTCGAACAGGTAGAAGGCAGCAGCCACCGGAATCACGAGTGGGGCCAGCAACACCGTCTCGAGGATGAACATGAGACCGATGAACGTGAGAATCAGGATGTGTCCCGCCAGCATGTTCGCGAAGAGACGGACGCTCAGGGAGATCAGGCGCATGATCTGGCCGAGGACCTCGAGCGGAACGATCAGCGCGAGCAGTGGTTTCGGCGCATCCGGGATCCAGCTCTTGAAGTAGCGCGAGGGCCCGTTCCAGCGGATGCCCTCGACGTGCGTGAAGACGAACGTCAACGCGGCCAGAGCCAGCGTCACCGACAGGGAAGAGGTCGCGGCATAGATGCCGAAGACGGGGATGTGGTGCCACGTCTCGCCCGTGAGCGGGAGCGGGATGAACCCGATCAGGTTGATCACGAGGATGAAGAGGAAGAGGGAGGCGACGTACGGGAACCAGCGGCCGATCGCCTTCGAGGGCAGGCCCTGCTCGGCGATCTGCGCCTGGGCGACGTCGTAGATCTGCTCGCCGTAGGTCTGCCGCGTGTCGGGCTCGACCTTCAAGCGCCAGCGCATGAAGACGATCCCGAACGCCATCGTCAAGACCGAGCCAAGCATCAGATACACGACGGCCTTCGTGATCGAGAGGTCGAGGGGGCCGATGTGGATAGGCACCCACTCGTGCTGCTCGAACTCGGTGGTCGGGTCGAAGTCGCCGCGCGCGAGCGCCTGGCCCGGAAGCGCCAGCGCCGCGAGCGAGATGGCGACGAGCGCACGCCTCATAGCGGCGGATTCCCGAAGTACGACACGAGTGAGAGCACGAGCTCGACCGTGTAGGCGAGCGCGTACGTGAGCGCTGCGGCGAGGCCGACCCACGGATCCGAGAGCGCAACGACGAAGATGACGCCCATGACGACGATCGCGCGGGTCATCATCCCGAGGGCTGCGACTCCGGAGGCGGCGAGGTTCCCTCCCGACCGCATCCGCACGAGCAGGTAGCCGAAGAGCTGGCTCGCGACCCAGAGCGTCGCCGCGATCACCCAGCCGTTCAGCGGCCAACCGGCGACGAGGAACACAGGCAGCGCCAGGGCGATCAGGACCGTCCCCGCGATCACGGGCATGAACACGTGCGGAGCAGGACGTGGGCTGGTGACGGCGGTGGTCAGACGTACTCCCGGTAGCGGCGATAGACGACGAAGATCCCGGCCGGAATCCCGATCACGGCTCCGACGAGCGCCCCGATCGCGGCCGAACCGGCTCCCCAACCAATTAGCGCACCGACGCCGACCGAGCCGGCGGTCGTGCCGATGAGCAGGGCCCCCGCCCCCGCGGGCTGGAACGTCCGGGGCTGCGAAGGCTCCATCCGGCGCGAGCATAACAAACTTTGTAACAGCCGAAAACCGCATGGCTCGGCGAAAACAGGCGAACCTTGTACCCATTCGGCGGAGAGCACCACGACCGTCCGAAAACCGCGTCGAATGTCTACTAACAATCCGCTACTCTCAGCGTCTACGTTTCTTGAAGCCGATGAGCGTCTTCCAGTCCGCGCTTTCCTCAGCCAGATTCAACCGCTACCTGATGTGGTTCAGCGGGCTCGTCCTCGCTGCGGGTGTGGCGTTCCTCCTGATCAAGCTCGTCCCCGGCGACGACAAGACCAGGACCGGCGCGGACAAGGGCTTCGTCCCCACGCTGCCTGCGAAGAGCCTGCCGCTGACGAATGCGAAGGGCGAGCAGATCAAGACGTACGAGGAGCTCGATCCCGAGGTGCGAACGACGATCCGCACGTTCCTCGCCACCGCGGTCGCGCGGAAGCACCTCGACCAGTCCTGGGCTGTGATCGCTCCTTCGATGAAGCAGGGCTACACCTACAAGAAGTGGTCGCACGCGAAGGCGCTGCCGATCGTGCCGTATCCGATCGAGAACGTCGACTCGACGCAGTACTTCCTCGACTACGCGTCGACGAGGGAGATCCTGCTCGAGGTGGGCGTCTCGGCGCCACGTTCGAAGAAGATGCGGCCGGTCGCGTTCCAGCTTGGGCTCGTGCCCCGCGGCCAAGGCACCGCGAAGCGCTGGCTCGTGAACTACTGGATGCCTCGCTGGACGCCGCCGATTCCGAGCGACCAGTAACCGGGCTCCCACACCGTTATTCGGTGGCGCCGTGCTCGACTAGGAGCGCGCGCAGTCGTTCGTCGCCGTGCTGGTCGGCCGCCATCAGCGGCGTGAAGTCGTCCTGCTGGCGCGCGTTCGGGTCGGCGCCGCGTTCGAGCAGGAGCCTCGCGAGCTCGTAACGCACGGCGGGGTCGCCGGTCGCGGCGGCGCTGTGCAGCGGCATCACCTTGAAGTCGTTTCGTGACGCGGAGTTGACCTCCGCCCCACGCTCCAGTAAGAGCCGGACTGCGTCGACGCGGCCGAAGAAGCTCGCCAGCCCGAGCGGCTGGAAGCCGTCCTCCGCCCATGCGTTCGCGAGCGACCGGTCGTCGTCGAGCAGCTCACGTAGACGCTCGGTCCGCCCAACGGCCGCGGCCTCGAAGACGTCGAGCTCGGGGTCGCCGGCGAGGAGCTCGTCGGCCCGCGTCTGATCCCCCTGGTAGATCGCCTGCAATAGCTCTGACATCGTCCTCCTCCCGTGCTAGTGTTTAGTTAGGCTAACTAAATGAATGATGATCTGTCAAGCGCAGCCGATCGGTTCCACTCGGCTGCGATCCATGCGCTCCGTCATGCGCGCCGGGAGGACGCGGCCAGCGGTCTGACCGCTGCGAGGCTTTCCGCCCTCTCGGTCCTCGTGTTCAGCGGCCCGAGGACCCTCGGCGAATTGGCCGCCGCCGAGCAGGTCCGCCCTCCGACGATGACCGGCATCGTGCGCGGGCTCGAGCAGGACGGCCTCGCCAGGCGAGGTCCGGATCCACGCGACGCGCGGGTCGTGCGCGTTCAAGCGACGGCCAAGGGCAAGCGCGTCCTCCAGCAAGCCCGACAGCGACGGATCGACGCGCTCGCGGACCGGCTATCGAGCCTCCAGGCCGACGAGGTCGCGTTGGTGAAGAGAGCGGCGGAGCTCGTGGATCAGGCGCTCAGGCGGTCTTCCGCTCCGCCTGGGCCTCCTGCTCGCGGCGGCGAATCCGCGGGTTCGCCAGCTTGACGATCTCGAGCAGGTACACGATGTACACCGACGCTGCGAGGGCGACGAGCCCGATGGCGGTGACGGCGAGCGTCGGCCAGAGGTGCCAGACGCCGTGCGCGCGGAACGGGATGAAGCGCGTGGCGAGGGCGGCCCCGGCCAGGATCGCGCACCACGCGTACATGTAGACCGCAGCTCGCCGCTGCGAGAAGCCGATGTTCACGAAGCGGTGATGGAGATGCGTGCGGTCGGCCTCGTAGAGCGGCTGCCCGTACTTGAGCCGCTTCGCGAACACGAACGACGTGTCCACGATCGGAATCGCGAGCACGACGAGCGGGAAGAACAGGGCGACGGTCGCGGCGGTCTTCAGGAGGCCCTGGATCGAGACCGCGGCGAGCACGAACCCGAGCAGCATCGCCCCCGAGTCGCCCATGAAGATGCGCGCCGGATAGAAGTTGTGCCGCAGGAAGCCGAAGCAAGCTCCGGCGACGATCGCCGAGAGGATCGCGGCGTCAGGCTTGCCGAGCGAGAGCGCGATGATCGCGAACGTCGAGCCCGCGATCGCGCAGATCCCGGCCGCGAGCCCGTCCATCCCGTCCAGGAAGTTGACCATGTTCATGATCGCGACGATCCAGACCACCGACAGCGGCATGCCGACCCAATCGGGCAATTGCTGGATGCCGAGCAGCGGGAACGTGAAACGCTCGACGTGGACGCCGAACCCGACCGCGATCGCAGCCGCCGAGACCTGCCCGCCGAGCTTCGCCCACCAGGGAAGTCCCCGGAAGTCGTCGACCGCGCCGACGAACGTCGCGACCGCGGCACCGAGCAGGATCCCGCGGTAGACCCCGTCCAGGGTCAGGAAGGCGAGCGCCGGGATGAAGATGCCGAGCAGGAGCGCGATCCCGCCGAGGCGCGGAACCGCGCGCAGATGGATGCGCCGCTTCTCACCGGGCTCGTCTACGACACCGAGGATGCGCGCGAAGCGCCCCACCGCCGGCGTCAGGACAAGCACGACGATGAGCGCGAGCAGGAAGCCCCAGATGACCTCGGGGTTGTGACGCAGCGTTTGCCACATGGCTAGTGCGGCACCTTACTTCGTGCCGTAGAGGCGATCTCCCGCGTCACCCAGCCCTGGGACGATGTAACCGCGGTCGTTGAGCTCTCGATCGATGGCGGCCGTGTAGATCACGACGTCCGGGTGCTCGGCGTGGACACGCTCGATTCCCTGCGGCGCGGACACGAGGCAGATCAGGCTCACGGAGCGGGCGCCGGCCTTCTTGATCGACGCGATCGCTGCCACCGACGAGTTGCCCGTCGCGAGCATTGGGTCGAGCACGATCGCGTCTCGCACGCCGAGGTCGCTCGGGAGCTTGACGTAGTACTCGACGGGCTCCAGCGTCTCCTCGTCGCGGAAGAGCCCAACGAAGCCGACGCGTGCACCGGAAACGAGCTCGAGGAAACCGTCGAGCATCCCCACGCCCGCACGAAGCACGGGGCAGACGGCGAGCTTCTTTCCCGAGACGCGCTCGACCTCGGTCCATTCGAGCGGCGTCTCGACGCGAACGGTCTCGGTCGCGATGTCCTTCGTCGCCTCGTAGGTCAGGAGAGCCGTCAGCTCGCGAACGAGCCTGCGGAAGTCGCCGGTCGAAGTGCGCTTGTCCCGGAGATACGAAAGCTTGTGCCGAACCAGAGGATGGTCGACGTGGACGACCTGGCTCACGACATGTACGTCGTGTAGCCGCGGAACCCGGGATACAGCGGATGCTTGGTGCACAGGGCTTCGCTGCGGGCGGCGAGCGCGGCCAGGTCGGGTGACTCGCCCAGCGCCTCGGCAATGATCTCGCCGACCTCGCGGAAGTCGTCCTCGCCGAACCCGCGCATGGTTGCGGCCGGGGTGCCGATGCGAACGCCCGAGGCGATCGTCGGCGGCTGCTCGTCGAATGGCACGGTGTTGCGGTTGACTGTCAGCTTGACCTCGTCGAGCCGCTCCTCGGCGGACTTGCCGGTCCAGTCCGTCCCGCGCAGGTCGAGCTGGAGCAGATGCGTGTCTGTGCCGCCGGTGAGGACGTTCAGGCCCTTCTCCTGGAGCGTGGCGGCGAGCATGTCGGCGTTGGCGCGCACCTGGCGCTGGTAGTCGCGGAACGCTTCCGTGGCGGCGATCTTGAAGCAGGCCGCCTTGGCCGCGATCGTGTGCATCAGCGGGCCGCCTTGCATGCCCGGGAAGACGGCGCGGTCGACGGCCTGCGCGTGCTCCTCGCGGCAGAGGATGAACCCCGCGCGCGGACCGGCCAGCGTCTTGTGTGTCGTCGAGGTGACATAGTCGCAGTGCTCGACCGGGTTCGGGTGGAGCCCGGCGGCGACCAGCCCGGCGAAATGGGCCATGTCGCAGAGGAGGAGCGCGTCGACCTCGTCCGCGATCTCACGGAACTTGTCCGTCTCGACCGTGCGCGGATAGGCCGAGCCGCCGCAGACGATCAGCTTCGGCTTGTGCTCCTTGGCGAGCTCGAGCACGTCGTCGTAGTCGACCATGTTCGTCTCGGGGCTCACGCCGTAGTGGGCGATCGCGTACAGACGCCCCGAGAAGTTGACCTTTAGCCCGTGCGTCAGGTGGCCTCCGTGCGAGAGCTCGAGCGAGAGGATCGTGTCGCCCGGCTGGAGCGCGGCCATGTAGACGGCCATGTTCGTCTGGGCGCCCGCGTGCGGCTGGACGTTGGCGTGCTCGGCTCCGAAGAGGGCCTTGGCGCGGTCGATCGCGGTCTGCTCGATCTCGTCGACGACCTCGCAGCCGCCGTAATAGCGCTTACCCGGATAACCCTCGGCGTACTTGTTCGTGGGGACACTGCCGACGGCCTCGAAAACGCTTGGCCACGTGAAGTTCTCGGAGGCGATCAGCTCGATCTGGCCTCGCTGGCGCTCGAGCTCCTTGCCGAGCAGCTCCGCGATCTCGGGGTCGATCTCCGCGAGACCGGCGGTTCGCAGGTGCTGGAGCGTCTCGTGCGCGACGGCCATGGTGGGAATCGTACGCTTCAGGCCAGTCGGGCGAAGACGTGCGCACCCGGGACGGCGCCTTCGCGAAGGATCTTCGGCTCAGGCCCACTGAGATCGACGATCGTCGACGGAACGCCCGGCAGCTCGCCGCCGTCGACGAGGACGGCCTGCTCACGAATCGTTTCGGGGACCTCGTCCAGCCGCTTCGGGTCGGATCCACCGTGCTTGTTCGCGCTCGTCGCTGCGACCGCTCCGGCCCGCGTGACGATCCTTCGCGCGGCCCCTCCGAGGACCGGAACCCGGACGCCGATCGTGTCCAGAGGCGAGAGGAGCGGAAAGCGGTGCTCTGGGTTCGAAAAGATCAGGGTCAGTCGCCCGGGTAGGAGCGTGCGAACGGTCCTTTCGGGCAGCTCGGGCACGAGCTCGAGGAGGATGTCGACCTCCGAGGCGAGGAGCGCTATCGGCTGATCAGCCCCACGGCCCTTGAGGCGCGACAACGACTCGGGCGCAAGCGGCGTCGTGCAGAGTCCATAGACCGTGTCGGTCGGCAGGACGACGGGCCGGCCCTCGCCGATTGCCTGGACTGCCTCCTCAACGAGGCGCTCTTCCGTCGACCACTCGCTCACGTTCCGCGAGATCTTTCCCGATCCTGACCTGCTCGTAGCCGAGCCCTCGAAGCAGACCGGCCACCGCGGGTGCTTTGCCGTCTGCGACCTCGAACGCCAGCGAGCCTCCTGGAACGAGATACGTCGCCGCCTCCCGTGCGATCGCCACGGTCGCTCCGGACTCGATCAGCGCGGCGCGCGGCTCGTGCTCGCCCACCTCGGGCGGGAGCGCAACGACGTCCTCGGGGGCGACGTACGGCGGATTCGAGACTACGAGGTCGAAGGGCCCTTCGATACCCGCGAACAGCTGGCCCTCGACGAGCTCGGCGCGAAGCCCTGTCCGCGCGACGTTCTCCGACGCAACGGCCAGTGCGTCCGGCGACGTATCCGTTCCGGTCACTCGGGCTCCAGGATGCTCATCGGCGATCGCCAGCGCGATCGCGCCCGAACCCGTCCCGATGTCGAGCACCCGCGGCTCGGGCAGATCCGCGATCAGCTCGAGACAGCGCTCGACGAGCACCTCGGTCTCAGGCCTCGGGATCAGGACGCGAGGATCGACTCGCAGGGTCAGGCGCCGGAACCCCCACTCGCCGAGGACGTACGCGAGCGGCTCCCGCGTCGCACGCCGTGCTAGGAGCTCGTGAAAAACACGCTCGCGGTCGGCCGGCGCCTCGTCGCCGTCGGCATAGAGCTGCGACCGCGAGACGCCGAGCGCGTGTGCGAGCAGCCATTCCGCGTCCACGCGCGGTGAGGGGACGCCCGCTCGGCTCAGCTCCTCGGTCCCGGCGGCCAGGAGCTCGCGGGCCGTCACTCCTCTAGGGCGCGCCGGCGATCTTCGGCGATCAGCGCCTCGGTGAACTCGCCGAGGTCGCCCTCGAGTACCTGGTCGAGCCGGTGCAGCGTCAGCTTGATCCGGTGGTCCGTGACGCGGTTCTCCGGGAAGTTGTACGTGCGGATCTTCTCCGCCCGCTCGCCCGAGCCGATCTGCGAGCGACGCGTCGCCTCCTGCTCCTTGCGCTGCTCCTCGCGCTCGCGCTCGAAGAGTCGCGCACGCAGGACGCGCAGCGCCTTGGCCTTGTTCTGAAGCTGGGACTTCTCGTCCTGCATTGCGACGACGAGGCC
>JBKPQP010000052.1:0-8960 GCA_046734155.1 Actinomycetota bacterium
GCCCTTGCGGGCGCCGCCGGCCTTCTCCAGCCGGCGCTGGAACCGCTCGACGCGGCCTCCCGTGTCGACGAGTTTCTGCTTCCCCGTGTAGAACGGGTGGCACTCGGAGCAGATCTCGACGTGCAGCTCGGGCTTGGTCGAGCGCGTCTGGAACTCGTTGCCGCACGAGCAGCGAACGATCGCGAGGTCGTAGTCAGGATGGATTCCGGCCTTCATTTGCGGCCAGGATAGCAGAGGCCATTTCGGGTGCGACGTTGCCGCCCGAGACAACGACGGCCACGGTGTCGTGCGGCTCGACGGCGACTTTTCCGGCCAGGAGCGCGGCTACGCCGACCGCTGCTGCGGGCTCGCAGGCGAGCTTGGCCCGGCCGTAGAGGAAGCGCATTCCGTCGACGATCTCGTCCTCCGAGACGAGCGCGGTCTCGACGCCGTGCTTCTGGCAGATGCCGATCGGGCCCTGCCCGGCGAACGGCGCGCTCAGGCCGTCGGCCATCGAGCTCGGCTCCACTCGCACCGACTCGCCGGCCTCGAGGCCGCGACGTAGAGCATCGGAGAGCTCCGGCTCGACGGCAACGATGCGGCGACCTTCGGCCCCGAGTGCGACGCCCGCAACGAGCCCGCCGCCGCCGACGGGGACGAGGATCACGCTCGTCTCGGGGAGGTCCTCGACGATCTCGATCCCGACCGTGCCCTGGCCCGCGATCGTCTTCGGGTCGTCGAAGGGATGCACGAGGGGGCGGCCGGTCTCCTCGAGCAGCTCGTGCAGTCGGTCGAACGCCTGGCCGGGCCCGTCGGCCTCGAGGTCGACGGACGCTCCGTACGCCCGCGTCGCCTCGATCTTTTGCAGGCTCGCGCCCTCCCACATGACGAGCAATGCGTCGATGCCCTCGAGCGCTGCGCAGTACGCGAGTGCCTGGGCGTGGTTGCCGGCCGAGATCCCGATCACGCCTCGCCGCTTCTCCTCGTCGGAGAGCGAGGCGAGCTTCGTGAGGACGCCCCGCGGCTTGAAGGAGCCGGTGCGTTGGAAGAGCTCGGCCTTCAGGTGGACCGGTGCGCCGACGCGCTTCGAGAGCGTCGCCGACGAGAACATCGGCGTGCGGTGCAGGCGGCCGGCGATCACGGCCCGCGCCGCGACGACGTCGTCGAGTGACAGGTCAGCCGCCATGGAACGCCTCGGCCGGCTCACCCGGAAGGCGGGCCAGGAGCTCTTCGGGCTCCTCCGGCTCGTCCAGGCGGCGCAGGTTGCGAACGCTCGGCACGAGCAGCACGGCCAGGGTCGACAGGACGGCCCATGCGACCGAGACCCAGAGGGTCGTCGAGATGCCGATCAGGTCGGAGACCGGGCCGGCGGCGATTAGGCCGAGAGGGAGGAAGAGGAACGAGCCCATCCAGTCCCAGGCGCTGACGCGTGAGAGGGCTTCCTCGGGAACGCGCTGCTGCAGCGTGGTCATCCAAACGGCGCTGAAGATGCCCATGCCCGCGCCGCCCATCGCTTGGGCGGCCGCGATCAGCGGGGCCGGGGCCCGCAGGGCGAGCAGGGCGATGGCCGGAGCGATCAGGAGGACCAGCAATGTGCACGTGAGCATCGGGCGGACCGGCTTCCAACGCAGCGCGATGAGGCCGCCCGCGACGGTGCCTGCTCCCCATCCTGCGGCGATCAGCCCCCAGGCGGCGGCGCCGCCAAGCGACTCCTTCGCGACCACGGGGCCGAGTGTCATCCACGGCGCGACGACGATCCCGAGGTACGTGGCGGCCCAGGCGACAATCACCCAGAGCCATGTGTGCGCGATCAGCTCGTGCCACCCACCCTTGAGATCAGCGAGGAAGCTGCGCCGCTCGCCTTCCCGTCTGCTGCGCGAGAGTCGCAGGAGCGCGAGCGAGGTCGCGCTGACGGCGAATGTTGCGGAGTCGACGACGAAGACGCTGCCCGGGTTCGTGGTCGCTGCGATCACGCCGGCGACAGCGGGCCCGATCACGAAGGCAAGGCTGCGCGAGAGACCGAGCAGCGCATTCGCCTGCTGAAGGCGCGGTGTGCTGATCGTTGCGGGGACGAGCCCCGTCGCAGCCGGCTGGAAGAACGCCTGCGCGCTTCCGTAGATCGCGACGAGGACGACGAGCTCCCAGAGCTCGGCACGGCCCGAGAGGAGGAGGACCGCGATCGTGGCCTGGACCACGCAGCGGATGAGGTCGGAGACGAGCATGACCATCTGGCGCGGCAGACGGTCCGCCCAGACTCCGCCGGCGAGGACGAACGCGACGAGGGGAAGCGTTTGCGCGGCGAGAACGATTCCGAGGTCGGTGGGCGAGCCGTCCAGTGTCTGGATGACGGCGAACGCGAGCGCGACCGGGACGAGCCCATCGCCGAGCGTCGACGTCGCCTGACCGAGCCAGAGGAGCCGGAAGCGGCGCTCCCTGAGAGCTCCGAACAGCTCACCCCCACGCATGACTTGACTTTACGTGAGGGTGTACTCGGGTCCGGAGCCGCCCTCGGGTGGCGTCAGGCGGCCGCCTTTCGCGGTGATGGCACCGCACTGGATGCAGTTCGACGGGGTGATCTCGACGTGGCCGTCCCGCGCCTCGTACACCTGGGCCGGGCACATCTGCTCCCATAGGAGAGCGATCTCGTCCGGCACCTCGGTGCGCACGCGGATGTGGTTCGGCGCGTCGTCCCGCGTGCGGTTTCCCGACAGATAGACGCTCGAGAGCTTGTCGAACGTGAGCTTGCCGTCGGGAGCCGGGTAGCGCCGTCGCCGGTCCGTGCGGACGGCCGGGGAGGCGGCGTCGGGCTCGGTGGGATGGTCTCCCGGAGGAAATCTGCCCTTACTGGCCGTCATCGCGCCGGCGAGCGCGCCGCCCATGTAGAAGCCGCGGCCGAACGCCTGGCGCATGTTGCGGACCTCCTTGAGGTCGCTCCAGATGAAGCTCTCGCGAACCGCTTCGTCGTAGGCGCCCAGCGCTCCGGGCGTCCAGGGCGTCCGCCCGGGACGCATCGCGTCGAATGCCGCCTCGGCCGCGACGCGTCCGGACTCGACGGCGTAGTGGATCCCCTTCAGGGCGGGGACGTTGACCATTCCCGCGCCGTCGCCGCACATGAGGAGCCCCGGCGCGTGCAGCCGTTTCGGCAGCGCGACGAACCCGCCTTCCGGGATCGTCTTCGCACCCCAGCCGATGCGCTCGCCGCCGTCGAGCATCTTCCGAACGAACGGGTTCGTCTTCAACTGCTGGAGCAGGTCGTGGACGGACAGGTCCGCGTCGCGGTAGTCGAGCCCGACGACCATCCCGATCGTGAGCATCTCCTTGCCCATCGGATAGATGAACGAGCCGCCGAACTCGCGGAACCGCTTCTGCGGGCGCAGCGGCCAGCCCAGTGTGTGCACGACGCGCCGCAGGGGCTTTGCGACCTTCCAGACCTCTTTCACACCGAGCGCCCAGACCTGCGGGCTCTCGCCCTCGAGGCCGAAGGTGTCGATCGCGACCCCGGTCAGGTGTCCCTGCGTGCCCTCGCAGAGGATCGTGACGCGGGCGAGAATGTCCGAGCCCGCCTCGAAGTTCGCGAGCCGCTCGCCGAATCGTCCGCGCCCCTTGTCACCGGTACGAACGCCGACGACACGTCCGTCCCTGACGAGCAGCCTCTCCGCGACGGTCTCCGGAAGGATCGTCGCGCCGGCCTCCTCGGCCTGTTCCGCGAGCCAGTGGGTGAGCTGCGAGAGCGAGGCGACGTAGTTCCCATGGTTCTTCATCGTCGGCGGCGTCGGGATGCGCATCGAGCTGTTGTGACGCAGGAAGTAGACGCCCTCGGCCTCGACCGGGCCGAAGAAGGGCATGTCCTCGGTGCGCAGTCGGCCCTCGAAGAGTCGGCGCAGCGAGCCTGGGTTGACGACCGCGCCCGAGAGCGAGTGCGAGCCAGGCTGTTTGCCCTTCTCGAGCACCGCGATCGGGACCTCGCCCAGGCGCTCTGCGAGCTTCGGCGACTCCTCGAGCAGCTGCCCCAGGCGGATCGCGCAGGCGAGCCCGGCCGGCCCCGCACCGACGATCAGAATCCCGACGTCGATGCGCTCGTCGGGCGGATCGGCCGGCTCGGCCACGAACTCGCGCGCGTCGAAGGGCGGCGGATACTCGGCGGGCCGTGGACGCGCCATCTAGCCCCTTCGCTGCTTTACGAGCTCGGTCAGCTTCGGGACGATCTCGTGCACGTCGCCGACGACCCCGAGGTCGGAGAACTCGAAGATCGGCGCGTTCGGGTCCTTGTTGATCGCGACCACGGTGCCCGAGCCCTGCATGCCGACCTTGTGCTGGATCGCGCCCGAGATGCCGCAGGCGACGTAGAGCTTCGGGGAGACGGTCTTGCCCGTTTGCCCGACTTGCGTCGAGTACGGGTACCAGCCGGCGTCGACCACGGCGCGCGTCGCCGCCACGGCGCCGCCGAGCGCATTGGCGAGGTCCTCGACGAGCGCGAAGTTCTCCGGGCCGCCCAGGCCGCGGCCCCCGGCCACGATCACGTCCGCGTCCTCGATCGACGGGCCTTCGGACTCCTCGTGCGCCTGCTCGATCATCGCCGCCTCGGTCGAGAAGTCCTCGAACGACGGCGTGAAGGCCGCGACCTCGGCCTCGCCGCCGCTCTCCACGGGGTCGAACGCACCGGGGCGGAAGAGCGCGAGCTTCACGTCGCTCGTCCAACCGACCTCGGCGTAGACCGAGTCCTCGAGCGCCGGCCGCGTGCCGACGAGCGAGCCGTCCCTCGACGCGATGTCGACAAGATCCCAGTTCAGACCCGCATCGAGCCGCGCCGCAAGACCCGCGGCGACGTCCGACGCCAGCACCGACGCCGCGAACAGCACCGTGTCGATGCGCTGCTCCCGGACGAGGTGCGCCAGCGCATCGACCCTCGGTTGCGGCAGGGGCGCCTCGAGCTCCGGCGCGTCGGCGACGTAGACGCTGGTCGCTCCGAACGGGCCGGCGCCGGCCGCGAGCTCCTGCACGGTGGAACCGAGCACGACCCCGACGACGTCGTCTCCGAGCGAGCCCGCCTTGCCGAGCACGCCGAGCGAGCCCCTCTGGAGCTCTCCGTCATGATGCTCGAGGAAGACGGCGACGGTCACAGGAGCTTTCTCTCCGCGAGAAATTCCGCGATCTGGTCGGCCGCGCTCCCGTCGTCCTCGATCTTGCGCGCGTCGCCACGGGGCGGGGGATCGCCGAGCGCCAGGACGCTCGTACCGGAGCCCTGCTCGCCGAGCGCGCCTGCGTCGAGCCCGAGGTCGGAGCCGGACAGGGTCTCCTGCGGCTTCTTCTTCGCGCTCATGATCCCCTTCAGCGACGGGTAGCGCGGCTCGTTGATCGCGTCGGAGACGGCGACGATCGCCGGAAGCGGCGCATCGATCACGTCGTAGCCGAACTCGGTCTGGCGCTTGCCGCGCACCTTTCCGTCGGCGACGGTCAGCTCCGCGACCTGGGAGATGACCGGGCGCCGGAGCCGGTCGGCGACCGCTGCCCAGAGGACCGCGCCGTCCGAGTCGCTCGACTGCTGGCCGAAGAGCACAAGGTCGGAACCCTCGCGCTCGAGCGCGGCTGCGAGTGCACGGGACGTGGCGACGAGGTCAGAGCCTGTCGCCGCGTCGTCCGAGACGAGAACCGCCCGGTCGGCGCCCATCGCCAGCGCTTTGCGGAGCGAGTCGAGCGCGCCGGCCGGGCCCATCGAGACGAGCACGACCTCGCCTTCTCCGCCCGCCTCCTTTACCTTCAACGCCTCTTCGACCGCCTGCGAGTCGAAGTGGTTGAGCGCGCCCTCGCCGGAGCGGTCAAGCCGCTTCGTTGTCGGGTCGATGCGCTTCGTGACACCCGCATCGGGGACCTCCTTGACGCAGACAGCGATCTTCATTTCGAGCAGGGACTCTAACGACGGGCGAGAAGTCCGAACCTTCCGCGGGCGCCTGCTAGGCTCCGACGCTTCGAGCGCGACCGGCCCCTCATGGTGAGCTTCCGGACGACAGCCCGAGCACTCCTCGTCCTAGCCCTCTTCGGCGTTGCCGCAGGGACGGCTGCCGCGATCCCCGTCGATCCCAGTGTGAAGCCCCCGGTGCCGAAGCCCTGGAGACCGAAGCCGGCGCACCAGATCGTGTTCCCCGTCCTGGGCACGGTCGAGTTCAGCGACGACTACGGCGCCCCCCGGCCGCAAGGACGGCACGAGGGCATCGACATCCTCGCGCCGAGGCACGCGCTCGCGCTGGCCGCCGAGGCCGGACGGGTTCGCTTCTACACGGGCTCCGGTAGGGCCGGCTGCATGCTCTACCTCGACGGCAAGAGCGGAACGACGTACTACTACGTTCACCTGAACAACGACCTCACGGACGGGAACGACAACCGCGGCGGCTGCAAGCTGGGCGTTTCGTTCGCGAAGGGGCTCAAGAGCGGGGCGCGCGTCAGCGCCGGGCAGCCGATCGGCTACGTCGGCGACTCGGGCGATGCGAACGGGATCCACCCGCACCTCCACTTCGAGGTGCATCCGCACGGCGGCCGGTCGACCGATCCGTACAAGCGCCTGCTCTCCGCGCGGCGGATGCTCTTCTACGCTCCGCCGGGCTCGACGTTCAGCTTGTCGCTGACCGCGACCGTGGTCGCGACAGGCGAGGAGTCGCTGCGAGTGCGTGTGAACACGCTTCGTTCGTCGCCGGGAAACATGGTTCTCCGCCGGCTCGATCGTCCGCTCGTGCTGACCGTTCCCGCCTACGCCACCATCGAGCGCGGGCTGGCCGGCAACGTCGTCCAGCTCGCGGACGCGAAGCGAGGCGAACGGATCGCCGTGTGGACGGAAGCGGCGACGGTGACCGCCGCCGCTTCCCAGGGCAAGGCCGGCGCCATCAGCGCCGAACGGATCTTGCTGCCTGCCGCTTAGCCGGCTCCGTCCCCCACGAGAGCGAGCTAAAGGCGCCCTTGACGAGGAGCCGCGGAGTGCCATCGCCGTCGATCAGCCACAAGCCCGTGGGCGTATCGGCGACTGCGAGTTCCGTGCCGTCGGGCGACCACGTCGCGTCCAGCGAGTTCACCTCGGCGGGGCCGGCCTGAGCGTCGTTCGAGGCGTCGTTTCCGAGGAACGCGAGGACGTTCTGGCCCGGAGGCCAACCGGGCTGGCTCACGTCGTAGTCACCGTCTTCGACCTGATGCGCGTCGGTCCCGTTCCTGGCGACCGAGTAGACGACGATCGTTTCCTCGTCGCTCGCGTCGCAGCCGCCGGGCGTCGGGCACAGGTCCCGCTGGACGAAGATGCGCGTCCCGTCGTCCGACCAGGCTGGCGACGACGCGTCTTTCATGATCAGCTGCGCGTGCGTCCCGTTCGGCCACATCGTGTAGACGTTCGTGGAGCCCTCCTCGGTCCGGTCGACGGCGAGCATCCGACCGTCCGGCGACCAGGCCGGATGGTCCATCTCGGCCGTGTCTTTCAGCTTGAGCATGCCGCCGCTCTTCGGGTCGACGACGTACAGCGCCGCGTCGCCCTTGGCGGCGAGCAACCCGTTGAGCGGGGCCGCTGGGTCGTCCTGTTGGGTGAGAAGCCCGAAGGGGCTCGTCCCCACGGCGAGCGCAGGCAGCACGAGCACGACGCCGACCGCCGCCGCTGCGAGCGCAGCGACACGAGGGACGCTCAGCAGCCTACGGCGGCGCTTCTGCGTCGTCGGCCTCGAGAGGACCTGGTGCATGAGCGCCTGCGCCTCGTAGGACTCGTCGGCGTCGTCGAATCGCAGGTCGGGGTCGAGAGGGCGAAGACGGTCGAGCACGTCTTCCTGGGACATGAAGACTCCTTTCACTTGGCAACCCCTTGGCGGGTGAGGGGAACCGGAACCTTTTGGCCGGCGGGTGACGCCGACGCTTCCAGCTCGCGCAAGAGGCGCCTCTTCGCGCGGTGCAGGCGGACGCGGTACCACGCGGGCGAAACGCCGAGGACGACGGCAGCTTCACGCGGCCTGAGGTCTTCCCAGGCCGCGAGCGCGAGGACTTCCTGGTCGGTCGCTGAGAGCCGCTGAAGCGCACCGATCAGCCCCGTGTCCGGGCCGTCGACCTGCGAGAAGGCCTCCGGTGTTTCAGCGGCGCTCAGCTTCTCGACCAGAGAGGATCGGCGTCGAGCCGACCGGAGCTGCGTCGACAACGTCTTTCGTGCCACGCCGAGCAGCCATGGACGGACCTCGTCCGGCAGATCGTCGATGCGCCGCCAGGCAACGAGGAACGTCTCGGCGACGACGTCGTCGACCATCGACTCCGGGGCTCGTCGCCGTGCGTAGCTGCGCACAGCGGCGAAGTGGTCGCAAAACAGCGCTTCGAGCCTCGCTTCGTCGATCGAGTTCGCCACGCACTCTCCCCTTGGCCGGCTGCTGCTCGTTCGTTTCACTCAACGACGAGCGCGAAGAGAAACGGTTAGCGGCTCGAGGACGCGACCCAGGAAGGACGGCCGGAGGCACCGCTCAGGAGCAGGCGCGGCTCGCCGCCGTCGGCCGACACGATCCAGAGGCCGGTCTTGGGATCGCTCGCTCCCTCGGTCGGTCCGGGGCTGCCCGCGAACACGAGCTGCGTGCCGTCGGGAGACCAGATCGCGGCCGAGGAGTCGAACGAGCCCGGGCCCGTCAGGCTCTGCTCGTCGAAGAAGTGGATCGCGCTGCCGTCGGTCGGCCAGGCGAGTGCGCGACTCTCGAAGACGTCGGCCTCCTCGTAGTCGACGCGCTGGACATTGCTCCCGTCGAGGTTCACGGCGTACAGCACATTGGCGTCGTCGTCCTCGGGATCGCAAGCCGTCGTGCACTCATTGCGGACGGCGAAGATCCGGTCGCCGTCCGCGGACCAGGACGGTGACGAAGCGTCTTTCAGAACGAGCTGCGGATGACTTCCGTCCGGCCAGATCGTGTAGATGCTCGTACTCCCGCCCTGCTCCGACTTCTCGACCGCGAGCAGGCGCTCGTCAGGCGACCATGCCGGCGCGG
>JBKPQP010000053.1:0-8728 GCA_046734155.1 Actinomycetota bacterium
CGCCCTCGTCGACGGCGTAGACGACGAGCGTGTCCACGCCGACGGGGTTGTGCAGCGAGTCCATCGCCATGCAGAATCCGCGCTCGGGAGCGCCGCGGAGCCAGTCCTTGGCCACTTCCTCGAGTTGCACGACCACGTCACGCCCGAGCGAGCCGAGCTCCGCGATCTCCGTCCGGTACCCCGCCTTCCGAAGCCGCGTCACCGACTGGCGAACCTTTCGGATGGGGCGTCCGTCGAGGCTGAAGCGGTCACTGTCGACGATCGCCTCGTCCCCCATGTACAGGGCGCGGAGGCCTGCCTGTTCGAAGAGCTTGCGTCCCTCACAGCTGACCCCGAGCGCGGCCAGCTTCAGTCCGTGCTTTTCGGCGAAGACGACCACTTCGGGCAAGAGCTCCGCGATGCCCCTCGGCTCCCCGACTGGGTCGCCTGAGATCACGAGCACGCCGTTCTCGATGCGGTAGCCCACGAACGCCGTCCGCTCGTCATCGAAGAGGTAGTGCTTGTCAGTCCGCAGCTTGAAGAACGAGAGCGTGTCCGCTCCGTGCTCACGGACGAGCCCGGCGGCGATTCGTCGGAGCTCGTGGTCGGGAAGGTCCCTGGGCGCGGCAATCGGCCGAAAGAGTCGGTACGCGCCGAGGAGCAGCGCGAGCAGCCCCGTCAGCTGGACCGCGAGGCCGATCTGCGCCAGCTCGTCGCCGGCGAACGCGAACGGAGGCTGCTGCCAGAGAAAGAGATCGCCTGTCCCGCGCAGGACATCGAGCGCCGAAGCGGACGCCGGCGCCGCCACGGCGACAGCGCTCACGGAGACGAGGAACACTCCCGCGAAGAGCAACGGGACGCGCCAGAGCGCCGCCTTCAACGTGCCCGGGTCATGCCGCACGCAGAACGACGAACGTCCGGCCCAGAGGAGCGCGGCCGCGACCGCGGTGAGGACGGCTTCCTCGACGTCGAGGCCCTTCACGAGGTTGAAGACGGTGAGCGCCGCCATGAGTGGGAGCGCGACCTGGAGGGCTCGGTGGCGCCTGCGGTACAGGTAGTACGCCGTCACGAGCAGCGCGAATGAGACCGGCACGGCGAGCGCGTGAGCCCCGCGCATCACCGCCACCGGCTCGATGTCGAGGAGGACGTCGCCGCGCCAGGAGATGTTCGGCGTCAGGGCCGAGACGAGATCGACGATCGCGACGAGCGCGACCCCGACGGCGGCGAACGTGGGCACGTCGTCCAGGTGCCGCGAAGGCCGAAGGGGCAGGGGTCGGCGATGGATGCCGAGGCGCCAGAAGGTCGCGTCGCGGCCCGACGGCGTGAGGTCGTGCCAGTCCTTGGCGACGAGCCAGAGCCCCGCCAGCCCGATCAGGAGAAGGAGCCCCGGGCTAAGGCGCCCGGTGGCCGCTGCGAGCGCGGTCAGCGCGAGCACGGCGAACCCCACGTGCCACTCGTGGATTCGGCGCCGGAGCACGTAGACGCGGGCGCCGAGTGGGTGGCGGTCGAGCTTCAACATCGTCACAGAGTTGCGTATCGACCGGATCGGCGCAATCGATGAACCGGTGGTGAAAGGCGCGTTCCAGCAGGTGAAGACCGACCGGCGGGCCTCGTGCTTGACAGCACTAATCGCAAAGGGCGGCGATCGCGTAAGAGGTCTGTAAAGGGCTGTTTCGGCCCGTTTCGAACGCCCCGCGGCGGAAACGGACCCATCGTTGTCCGATTAGAACCGAGGGGGTCTCACAAGACCATGAAACGAGCACTTCTCCTGCTGATTGCCGTGTTCGCGGTTGCCGGCGTCGCCTCCGTGGCGTCCGCGCAGAAGTCCGCGACCAAGGCGGTCTCGATCACCGCGACCGGCTTCACGCCGGACGACGTCCGGATCCAGCCGGGCGATACGGTGACCTGGAAGAACACCGACACCAAGCAGCACCGAATCGTGTCCGACACGGGGCTGTTCGAGTCCCCGACGCTCGCGCCGAACCAGACGTACTCGCGCCGGTTCGACGTCGAGTCGTCGTACTCGTACCACGACGGCACGAACACGTCGTCCACCGGCACGGTGAACGTCCTCGCCCGCAACGTGAGCATCGGGCTCACGCGGCTCCGGGTCGTCTACCGGAACCCGGTGCGCATCTTCGGGAGCATCCCGAACGACGCGACCGGCGAGGTCGTCACGCTGCACTTCGCTCCGTACCGCCAAGCGGCGTTCACGAAGAACGTCGTTACCGACCAGGGCACGTACTCGTTCACCTACCACCCGACGATCAGCAGCGAGGTGTACGCAACCTGGAACGGCACGACGAGCCAGGCGCAGCCGAAGATCGGCGTCCGCCCGCTCGTCGTCTTCCGGACCCTGAACGCGGCGCAGAACCGCTATCTCGTCCGCGTCCGCGCGGCGCGTAGCTACGGCCGCAACCTCGTCCG
Source organism: Actinomycetota bacterium (assembly GCA_046734155.1). Taxonomy (GTDB): domain Bacteria; phylum Actinomycetota; class Thermoleophilia; order Gaiellales; family Gaiellaceae; genus VAXT01. Next base: position 2,407 of record JBKPQP010000053.1, read on the forward strand.
CATCCAGCGCCAGAACAATCGCGGCGTCTGGCAGACGACGCTGAGGGTCCAACTGAACGCGCACGGTCAGAAGCGCTTCACTGGCACGTTCCCGTTCGGCCGGACCAAGGCGCAGGCCACCGTCCCGAAGCATCCGGGCTACTTCGCCGGCTTCAGCACGATCAAGACGATCGTTCGCTGACGATCTGGACAAAGTCGAGGGCGTCGGGCGTCCCGGTCCGGCGCCCTCCAGCGCTAGTTCGGCCAGGCCTCGGCGAGCTTGGCCCGCGTCTCGACGAGGTGCTCCGGCAGAACCTTCACGTCCGCGAGCACCGGCATGAAGTTCGTGTCCCCTGCCCAGCGCGGGACGAGGTGCATGTGGACGTGGTCGGTAATGCCGGCGCCGGCGATCCGGCCGAGGTTCCAGCCGAGGTTGTAGCCCTGCGGCCCGTAGACCTGGGCGAGGGCGCCGATGCCCTGCGAGGCGAGGCGGTGGATCTCCAGGACCTCGTCCGCTTCGAGCTCGGCGAAGTCTCCGGTGTGGCGCATGGGCGCGATCATCAAGTGACCCGATGCGTAGGGGAACTTGTTCAGGAGCACGAAGGCCCGCTCGCCGCGGCGCACGACGAGCCCGTCTTCGTCCGAGCCCTCGAGCGCGCGGCAGAAGATGCAACCGTCCTGCTCGTCGGCGCTACCGACGTATTCGAGCCGCCAGGGAGCCCAGAGCGGTCGCGTCATCGCCTGCCGCGGGAGTCTGCGCCTAGCGAAGGCGCCCCTCTTGCCTCGCTCGTGCGAGCAGGTCTGACGGCAGTGGCACCTCCGGAGGCCGCCCGTCGACCAGGTGGTGGACGAAAACGTAGAGCACCGGCGCCCAGGCCGACTCGAGCCGCAGCACCGGCGCGCTTGCGGGCTGGAACTCCACGGCCGGGACGCCGCGTGGGCCGACTGTCATCTGGAGCGGACCCATTTCCGCGTACCAGAACGACTCGATCTGCCCCTTCGCAGTCAACACCAGGCGCTGGTTCGTGACCACGAGGTCGACTTTGCCCAGGTCGTGCCAGCGCGGGACAGCCGCCCGCTCCGCTTCCCTTCTCTTTGCGGCGTTGCGGGCCATGCTGGCCGCGCCCGTCACGGCGAGGCCGACCGGTCCTCCGACCAAGAGGAACGACGAGCGGTACTGCTTGTCTTCGCCGAAGTAGCCGGCGACGCCGACTGGGGCGAAGTGAGCATGAGCGGTCTCGCCGGGCCCAAGGCGCGTCTCCGTCGCCTCCTGCGGGATCGGAGCCCCGCCCTTGAACGCGTCGGCCCACTGATGCGCCCTGAGGTAGCCCTCGTCGTAGGCCGTCCACGACGTGGCAGGGCCGGTATCTCTCACAACCAGCGCTTGTAGCGGAAGAACGCGAGCATGCCTGCGATAAGGCTGACCGAAGCCGCGATCACGATCCAGAAGTCCAGGGTCGATGCCGTCGCCGGATTGCCGCCACCCGGGAGGCCGACGTTCATGCCCCAGAGGCTCGCGATCAGCGTCGCAGGCAGGAAGACGATGCTGAAGACGGTCAGGATGCGCAGCACGTCGTTGAACCGGTGCGAGAGCACCTGCTCGTTGGTCGACTCGAGCGCCTCGACGACCTCCTTGTAGTTGTCGAGGACGTCCCAGACGCGCTCGGACGCGTCGACGAGGTCGTCGAAGTAGAGCTCCAGCTCCTCGGGCAGGAAGCGCTCGACACGGCGCTCGAGCAGGCGCAGCGCAGGGCGCTGCGGCTTGATGATCTTGCGGTAGGAGATGATCTCCTGCTTCGCGTTCGAGATGTCGCGTACAGCCTCCTCGGAGCGGCCCTCGAGCACGTCGTCCTCGATCGAGTCGAGCTTGAAGCCGATCTTGTCGAGGATCGGGAAGCAGTAGTCGAAGAGGTCGTCGAGGACGTGGTAGAGCAGGTAGCCGGAGCCCTTCGAGAAGAGGCTCTCCCGCAGCTCGGGGTCGTCGACGCAGCGCTGGAAGAGCCGGCTCACGGGAAGCAGCTCGACCGTCGGCAGCGTGACGAGGTAGCCCTGGCCGAGGAAGAAGTCGAGCTCGGCCGCGTTCAGCCGCTGGACGGCCTTGTCGTAGAACGGGAAGTGGAGGACGCCGAACAGGTAGTCGGGGTACTCGTCGATCTTCGGGCGCTGGCGCTTCGAGAGGACGTCCTCGACGTCGAGTGGGTGCCATCCGAACCGCTCGGCGAGCTCGGTCGACACCTCGTGGTCGGGAGCGTCGAGGTGGATCCAGATGAGGCCGTTGGCGGAGAGCTCAGCCGGCTCGCGGCGAGCGGCGACGACCGGTTCCTCGGCACGGGTCCGCGAACGCGGGCGCTTGATGCGTGGCAGGCTGGGCATCGGTACTGAGGGGGTCGTCGACGGTCATCGGTCTATTCGCCATCGTACCCTGGACGCCTTGCGGCGACACGCCGCGTAGACGGCTGCCCACTGGGACGCGTCGAGGTCGCGGGGCTGCGCGTTCGGTCGAAAGCCGAGGGTCGGCGCGAGGCGCTTTGCTTGCAGCGGCGTGAGGACGCTGCGCCGGACTTCGGTCCCGGAGTTGAACGCGTGTGCCAGGAACTGCCGGTACCGCTTCGACTCGGCGAGAGGGACAAGCGGCTGCGTGCGCCGCTCGAAGCGTAGGACCGCGGCGTCCACGCTCGGAGGCGGCGCGAAGGCGCTGCGGTCGAGGCGTCTCAGGATCTCGACCTCGTAGAAGGCGTGCCAGTGCGCGCTCTTCAGCGTCGTCGGCCAGACGGCGGCCTGCTTCTGCGCGAATCCCCACTCGACGATCACGACGGCTCGCGTCACCGGTCCGCGAAGCAGCCGGGTCAGGATCGCGCCAGAGCCTGCGAAAGGCAGGTTCGCCACGACCGCGAACGGCTCGGTCGGAAGCGGCCAGGTGAGCGCGTCCGCCTCGACGATCGAGACGTCGCCTCCGAACCGAGAACGAAGCTCCGCCGCGAGCAACGAGTCACGCTCCACCGCGACCACGCGAGCGCCGGCCTCGAGCAGCGCGCGTGTGAGCACGCCCGTCCCGGCTCCGATGTCGACGGCGAGGGCGCCGCGCGCCACCTCGGCGTCGCGAACGAGAGCGGCTGCCAGCCGGCTGCTACGAAGGAAGTGCTGGCCGCGAGCGCTCCGTGAGGAGCGTCTTCGGACGGCCACGGAACGTCACCGTGGTCATTGCGGCCATTCTACGACTCGACGATCTCGATCGTCCGCGTGCCGCTCAGGTCGAGCCAGGTTTTCGTCTCGGATCTGACGATGCGGATCATGACCGCGCCGCAGGTTCGGCAGCGCCCCACGACCCCCGGCGCCCGCATGTAGACGTCGAGCGTGGCCACGTGGCCCTCGGCGCCGCACGACGCGCACACGCCCATCGACCCGGTCAGATCGGTCCCGAAGATCTCGATCAGCAGCCCGCCGATCGCGTTGCCGTCCAGCTTCATGTCGTCGACCTTCATCCCGTGGCTCCGAATCGCTCCGTCCTGATCGACTGGGGCGGATAGCCCATCGCCACGAGCCCGTCGGCGGCAGCGTCCACGAACCGTGTCGAGCCGCAGACGAACACGCGCGGCCCCTCCGACGCGGGCCAGGCAACCTCGCCGAGCATCTCCGCGTCGATGCGTCGTGCGTATCCCGTCCAGCCGGGCGGTTGCGAGCGCGTCAGCGTGTGGAACACCTCGAGGCCGTCGGCCGGACTCTCGAGCTCGGCGCGATAGATCACGTCGTCCCAGTTGCGCGACGAGTAGAGAAGCCGGGTCGGCGTGGGACTTCCGATCGCCGCCCGGTGCCTGATCATCGACATCAGCGGCACGACGCCCGAGCCGCCGGCGACGAGCAAGACCGGCGCGTCGCCCGTACCGTCCCAGACGAAGTAGCCGCCGATCGGCCCCCGGAGCTCGAAGCGGTCACCCGCCCGTGCCTCGTCGACGAGATAGGGCGACACCTCGCCGTCCTCGAGCAATTCGACTGTTAGCGCGAGCGGCGCTGCCGGGGCCGACGCGATCGAGTAGCTGCGTTCGGCCTGGTACCCGTCCTCTGCGGTCAGGCGCACGTCGACGTGCTGGCCCGCCCGGTGACCTTCCCAGCCGTCGGCCTCGAGCACGAGCGTCCTCACGCGCGGCGTCTCCTGCACCTCGTCCACGACCTCGGCCGCGAGCCACGTCAGTCGCCCCAGTAGCGCTGCTCCAGCCACGGGTCTCCGCGTATGTGGTAGCCGTTCGACTCCCAGAAGCCGGGCTCGTCCTCGTCGCGGAGGTCGAGGCTACGCACCCACTTGGCGCTCTTCCAGAAATAGAGGTGCGGCACGAGCAGTCGCGCTGGGCCGCCGTGCTCGGGATCGAGCGGCTCGCCGCCGTAGTTGTACGCGACCCACGCCTTGCCGTCGCTGACGTCCTCGAGTGGCAGGTTCGTCGTGTACCCGCCGTCGCAGAAGGCCATCACGAACGCCGCGTCGTGCTCCACCGCCTCGAGCAGCGTGTCGACAGAGACTCCTTCCCAGGCAGTGTCGAGCTTCGACCACTTGGTGACGCAATGGATGTCTTTCGTGATTTCTTCGCTCGGAAGCTGCCGGAACTCGTCCCATGTCCAGCTGACCGGCTCCGCTCCTCCCGTGATCTTGAATGTCCACTCGTCAAGCGGGGTGTGCGGCGTCGGGCCCGCAGAGAGCACCGGGAAGTCGTCGGTCAGGTACTGGCCCGGCGGCACCCGATCGGGCGGGCCCTCTCGTCCGCGGCCGCGGAATCCGCGCGAAATGATGCTCACCCGTTGATTCTCTCAAAGGCGAGGCGCTCGAGGGCGTCAACCACTTCGCCGAGCGGGGCGCTGGTGTCGATCTCGCCCGTGGCCCCGCGGCGCAACACGGGCTCGACGGTCGCGAGGTCGCTCAGGATCCGGCTGCGCTCGGCCTCGGTTTTGCCGAAGTCGTTCGTCCGACGTCCGGCGACACGCTCGAGGATCACGTCGGCCGACGCGCTCAGGAGCACGACGGCATCGAAACGCGGATAGAACTTGCCCTGGTTGGCGACGCAGCCGGCGATGAAGAGAACGCCGTCCTCGTGTTCGGCGAGGAGCTCGTCGATCCGCTGCTCCCGCCAGAGCCGCTCCGCGCCCGGCTCCTCGTCGATCCAGTCGCCGTAGTCGGTGTCCACGATTGCGTGCCCGCGGCGCGCGAGCTCGGCGAGGGCCGAGGACTTCCCGGTGCCGGACATGCCGGTGACGAGCACCGCCGCCACGTCACACAGTGTGCGCTATCGCGGTACCGACGCGTACCAGGGTGCGCCCTGGAGGGCGCGGTTCGCGCGCAGGACGCGGTGTGCTCGGTATCGCGAGACGATCGTCCCGAGGCCGTTCCGGTAGGCGATGTGGGTGGCGAGGCCGCTCAACAGGCGCTTGCGCGTTGCGTTGAGCGGAAGCAAGTCGATCGCCGGCAAGGTGACCTTCAGCAGCCGGGGAGCGGGGGAGGACCGGCGGTTGCGGCCCCGCTCGGCGAACAGCGTCGGATGGCGGGCGCGGAGCTTCTCGATCCGCTCCGCGTGACGCTGCGACGACCGCGAGAGCCGGCGGCCCCTCTGTACGCGGTAACGAGCGGTTACGTCCGGGACTCCGACGCCTTTCCAGCCGCGCTCGGCGAGTGACATCCAGAGGTCCCAGTCCTCATAGCCGCCCGGGAGCTGCCAGCCGCCGACGTCGAGCAGCGCCGTCCGCCGGTAGAGCGAGCAGATTGGCAGATGGTTCTGGTAGCTGACCTGCCACGGATCGAGGGAGGGCCGGCTCCTGTGGATGTGCTCTAGGGCGCCGAAGCTTTGGATCGAGCCCCACGCTGCGGCGGCGTCCGGATCTGAATCGAGCACGCTGCGCAGGCGATCCAGCCCTCGCGGAGCGAGGACGTCGTCGGCGTCGAGCGGGAAGACGTAATCGGCGCCGGTCGCGCGAACGCCGGCCATTCGGGCTGGCGCCGGGCCCGAGTTGGCCTGATGGATGACGTGCACGCCCTCCACCTCGAGCCGCTCGCAGGCGGCCAGCGTCGCCTCGTCCGTGGAGCCGTCGTCGACGACGATGATCTCGACCGGTGGCTCCTGGCGGTGCGCGGAATCGACGGCGTCGTCGAGCAGCGGCCCGTCGTCGAAGCAGGGGATGACGACTGCGACCGACCCGCGCGCGCGTTCCTCTTCCACCCGACCGAGGCTAGAGGCGGCCCGGGTGGCAATGGGCTGTGATCTGGTGAGGATCCTGTGTCGATGTTGCTAGCCCGGCGCCTCGGCGAGCGTTGGCGTCAGCGCGTCCTCGTGCGGAACCCGCTGCAGGTGCGCTGGGATGTAGC
>JBKPQP010000054.1:0-2703 GCA_046734155.1 Actinomycetota bacterium
GCCGAGCAGGATCTTCGTCACCAGCGCGCCCGTGCCCTCGAACGCGCCGCGCCGGACTCCGGCGCTGATCCGCCTCGTGCCCTGCGGCTTGCCCGAGTGCTCGGGGCAGCGCTGCCCGACCGGGGCCGGCGTCATGCACTCGGCGCAGATCGGCCGGCCGCACTCGGAGCACGAGACGAACGTCTCGCGGTTGGGATGTCGATAGCAGTAGGGCACTCGGAGACCTGGAGTAGCGTAGTGCGGCAATGCGCTGTCACGTCGCTTTCACCCAGGCCGAAGCGCCGCGGGCGCAGCTCGGGATCGTCGTGGACGTGATGCGCGCGACCTCGACGATCGCGCAGGCGCTCGCGGCCGGCTACCGGCGCGTCCTCTGCTGCGCCGAGATCGACGACGCGCTGGCGCTGCGGGCCGAGCTTGGCGACGAAGCGATCACCGGCGGCGAGCGCGAGGCGAAGCGGATCGAGGGCTTCGACGCGGGGGCGTCGCCGCGGGAGTTCCGCGAACCGCGGGCCGAAACGCTGATCCTCTCGACCACGAACGGCACGCGCTCGATCGTCGCCGCCGCGGCCTCCTGCGACGAGGTCGTGCTCGGGGCGCTGCTGAACCTCGACGCGGTCTCGGCCTATGCCCGTGGGCGCGAGGAGGACTTGGCCGTGCTCTGTGCCGGCTACAAGGGCGCGTTCGCGATCGACGACGCCTACTGCGCCGGCCGCATCGTCCGGCTCGTCGGCGGCGAGCGAACGGACGCGGCAATCGCGGCCGAGGTCGTGGCCGACCGTTTCCCGAGGGCGATCGACGGCATCAACGCACGCACGTACGGGCCGCCCGGGCTCGAGGAGGACATCGCCTGGTGCGCCCAGGAGAGCCTGCTCGACGTCGTCCCGCGGTTCACGCGGATGGTCGGCGCCGCGGCCGAGATCGTTACCTAGACACGTAGGGCGCCCGCGGCGCCGTCCCAGCGCCAGTCCGGGTCGCCATTCAGGTGCGTTCCGCCCAGCCAGCGGTCGACCGGCGCCACGGACAGGCGGTCGGTCTCGCCGGCGAGGACCTCGCGCCCGAGGTCGGTGAGCGCGACGGGTGTGGCGAGGAAGGCATGGGCATCGCCGAGTGGCGGCGGAGGCGGCAACTCCTCGACGAGCGGCTGAAGCTCGCCCAGGCGCAACCAGACCCAGGTGTCACCGGCGAACGGCGCCTCTTCGCGCGCCTGGCTCGCGACGAAGAGCCCGGGCGGCGTGCGCGGCTCGTCGAGCAGCGGCTCGAGCAGCTGGCGCTCGGTGCGGGAGAGACCGCTCTCGGCATCGGGCAGCTCCTCCAGCAGCCTCACGAACGCCGGGCCGAGGAAGGGCAGAACCGTTGTGTCGCGCGTGAGCAGCCCGGCGACCGCGGTCGGCTCCGGGGCGCGGAACGCGTCCCACGCCTCGCGCGCGAGCGCGAGCATCTCTGCCGTTACCGGCTTGCGGGCGGGCCAGAGCGCTTCGAGCTCCTCGGCTCCGAGAGGACCGAGGTGGTCGGGCGCCTGGATCAGCTCGACGTCCCCCTGCGCGTCGGCGAGCACCTGAAGGAGCTGTAGCTGGTCGTAGAGGTCGTGCTCGAACCAGAGGACGACCTGGGTGCGCGCCTCGAGCGCGTGCCGGTAGAGCCGGTCGCGCCGCTCGAACGCATCCAGCAGCGAGCGCTCGGAGCCCCAGCCGCACTCGCTGAGGAACCGCGCGCGGACGCGGCGCAGCTCGTGGGCGGGCACGACGGGTACCGGCCCCTCGTGCAGCACGTCCTGCCACGAGAGGACGGCGCCGCCGAGCGCGGTCTGCCTCAACGTGTTGCCCGCGCTCTCGCCGTTCGTCACGTGCAGGAGCCCTCCAACCTGCGGGTCTTTCCCGCCGCGCGCGAGGTAGGCGGCGCCGCAGGTGCAATGGTCGAGCGAGTCGCAGGCGCAGCCGAGCACCCGCGCGAGCTCGTCGCGGACACGCTGGAGGCTCGCGAGCTTCGCGTCGACTTCGTCGATCTTCTGCGCGAGCCTGATCCGGATCGACTCCTGGCCGCCGCCGCTGCGGGTGAGGCGCGTGTGCTCTTCGATCTCGGAAAGCGTGAACCCGAGGCTCTGCGCCTCCTTCACGGCCTTGACGAAACGCACCGTCTCCTCGTCGTACTCGCGATGCCCGTTCGGGCCTCGGGCAGGCTCCTCGAGCAGCCCGCGACGCTCGTAGTAGCGAAGGGTCTCGACGTTCACTCCCGCCCTCCTTGCAAGTTCGCCGATTCGCATGTCTATGCGACTTTAAGCCCGTACCGAGGTACGGATGTCAAGTGGGACGGTCGGCGCACGTTCTTCGCTCTTGACAGGGGAACGTGTGTTCGTGTAGAACATACGTTCCCATGATCGCCTGCCTCGTCATCCCCGGGTTCGAGCTTCGCGCCGCACTGCGGGAGCGGCCGCGGCTGCAGCTAGAGCCGGCGGCGCTCGCCCCGGAGCCAGGAGCCGAGGCGCTTGTGGGCTCGGTAACCGGGGCCGCGGAGGCGGCGGGAGTCCAGCCGGGGATGCGGCTCGGGGAGGCGCTCGCGATGTGTCCGTCGCTCCAGCTCGTCGATCCCGATCCCGCCGCGGCCGAGCAGGCCTGGGAGGAAATCGTGCGGCGGCTCGAGGACGCGGGCTTCGCGGTCGACTCGGCCGGGCCCGGCTGCGCGTACTTCGAGACGCGCGGAGTGGAG
>JBKPQP010000055.1:0-5025 GCA_046734155.1 Actinomycetota bacterium
GCGGCGACTCCGGCAACCGCGAGCACGACGAGCCCGGTGCCGAACGAGAACGGCACGTGCGCCCCCTCCTCGAGTGCTGGCTCTCCCTGGTCGCTGCGCAGGTAGCTCCAGAGCCAGACTCCGTACACGGCGAGCAGCAACACGGCGCCGACCGCCGAGATCGCGACCTCGTGCTGGCTCGCGCGGTCACCGACCGTGTCCGAGAGCCCGAGCAGGACGATGATGAAGCTCGCGAGCAGGAGGAGCGTCGCGGTGTCGTTCGGCAAGCGCTTGCGGAAACGCATGACCCCGTCTCGAGCCGAGAGCGCGCCCGCCACGATCGCGAGTCCGAGCACGAGCAGTGCATTGGCGAACAGCGAGCCCAGGATCGACGTCTGCGCCACGACGATCTCTCCGGCCGCGAGCGCGAAGATGACGACGAACAACTCGGGCAGGTTGCCGAGGGTCGACTGGAGCGCACCTGTGGTCGCAGGGCCGAAGCGCGTCCCAACGCTCTCGGTCGCTACGCCGATCGCCCAGGCGAGCCCCGCGAGCGACGCGGCCGCGAGGAGGAAGACGGCAACCGGCTCGACGTCCGCGAAATGGAGGACTGCCGTGACGACGCAGAGCCCGAGAATGCCGGCGAAGAGACCTGCGGTCCGCCCGCTAAGGCCGAACAAAACCCATTCGCTCGTACATCGTCTCGAGCGTGGGCGCGCTCGCCGCGCGGGCCTTGTCCGCGCCGTGCGCGAGCATCCGGCGTAGCTCGCCCTCATCCGCGCGGAGCGCGTTGTAGCGGTCCTGGATCGGCGCGAGCAGCTCGACCACTGCCTCGGCGACGCCCTCCTTGAACGCGCCGTAGCCCTGACCGTCGAACTGCGCCTCCACCGCGGAGATCGGGCTGCCGGTCGCGACGGCCATGATCTCGATCAGGTTCGAGACCCCGGGCTTCTCCTCGGGGTCGTGCCGAACCTCGGTGCCCGAGTCGGTGACAGCGGTCTTGAACTTCTTTCGGATCTCGTCGGGCGGGTCGATCATCCGGACGACGCCTGCGGGCGCGCCGCGGGTCGTTGACATCAGCCGTTCCGGCTCCTGGAGGTTCTTGATCCGCGCACCCTCCTCGGGGTAGACGCCTTCGGGCACCTTGAACGTGTCCCCGAAGCGTGCGTTGAAACGCTCCGCGATGTTGCGCGAGAGCTCGAGGTGCTGGCGCTGGTCGTCGCCGATCGGGACGATGTCGGCCTCGTAGAGCAGGATGTCGCCGGCCATCAGGACCGGGTAGTTGAAGAGGCCGGACGAGACGAAGTCCTGCTCCTCGGAGCGTTCCTTGAACTGCGTCATCCGCCTGAGCTCGCCGAAGCTCGTGACGGCGCTCAGCAGCCAAGCAGCCTCGGCGTGCGCCTGCACGTGGCTCTGGACGAACACGGTGGAGCGGTTCGGGTCGAGGCCGGTTGCGAACAGCCAGGCGGCGACCGAGAGCGTCGCCTCGTGGAGGACCGCCGGCTCGAACGGCGTCGTGATCGAGTGCAGGTCGACGACGCAGAAGAACGCGTCGCCCTGCTCCTGCGTGGCGACGTACTGCCGGAACCCGCCGCTGTAGTTGCCGAGGGTCTTGTCCCCGGAGGACCGGATGCCCGAGAAGATCCGCATTCAGTCGATTATCGCCGGGACTGCGGCGTCGATGGCGCTGCGTAGCGAGCGGACGTAGTCGCGCAGCGCGGCCGGGCCGTCGTCGGCGATCTCGACCGCGCGCGAGCCGACCACGACTCCATCGGCCAGCGCGGCGGCTGCCTGCGCGTGCTCGGGAGTCGAGATCCCGAAGCCTGCGTAGAGCGGGACGTCGGTGACGGCCCGAGCCCGGGAGATGAGGCCCGCGAGTTTCGGGGAGAGGCTTTCGCGGGCCCCGGTCGTCCCGGTCACGGTGACGAGGTAGAGCCAGCCGTCCGTTTGGTCGGCGGCAAGCTCCAGTCGCTCGTCGGTGGAAGTGGGTGCGACGAGTTGGATGCGTCGGAGGGCTGGACGCTCGCCCGCCGGGAGGTCGGCGACGATCAGGCTCGTCGCTCCGGCTGCTTCCGCGTCGTCCGCGAAGCGCTCGTAGCCGTACGCCTCGAGAAGCGAGGCGTAGGTCATCGGAACGAGCGGAACGTCGACTCGCTCGCGGGTTTGCGCGAGGCACTCGAGGCAGGCTGCGGTCCGCATCCCCTGGGCGAGGGCGCGCTCGGCTGCCCGGCGGACCACCGGGCCGTCCGCCAGCGGGTCGGAGAACGGGAAGCCCAGCTCGACGAGGTCGGCGCCGCCCTCGATCGCGGCCTCGGCCAGCTCGGGCGTGTCTGGGCCGGCCATCAGGTAAATCGCGAGCGTCTTCACGCTTTCTTCCTGAGCACCGCGAGGATGTGCTGGCCGGAAGAGAGCGCGCCCGGCTCCTCGGCGAGAGCGAGCTCGGTGCGGACGAGGAAGTCCTGGATTTCGGGCTCCTCCACCTCGGCCGCGGGCAGCAACCCGGCCGCCGAGGCGCCGACGATCGTCCCGTGCGGCGCGAGCAGCGCCTCGAGCTCGCTCCAGCGGAAGAGCTTCATCGGCAGGTGCCCGTAGTCCGGCTCGTCTGAGAGGAGGCCGGTTCGGACGATCTCGTCGCTCGTCGGAATGCCGTCGCGGCGGACGAGGTCGAGCACGATCGGCAGGAAGTGAGTCATGGTGCCGACGAGCGACATGACCGAGACGAGGACGTGCCCGCCCGGCTTCGTCACGCGGACGAGCTCGGCGACCGCTCTCTCCGCGCCGTCGAGGATGTAGCTGAGCGGGCCGCCGAAGCAGACGGTCGCGTCGAACGTGCCGTCCGCCCAGTGACCGAGGTCGAGGACGTCTGCGACGGCTCGCTCGACGATGCGATCCTCGAGCCCGGCCTCCACGACGCGCTCCTCGTTCAGCTCGAGCTGTCCGGGCGACACGTCGCCGACCGTGACGTCCGCTCCGAGCCGCGCCAGCTCGAGTGTGAAGCGGCCCGGGCCTGCGCCGATGTCCAGGACGCGGTCACCTGGGTTGACGAACCGGCGCAGCTGCTCGAAGTGCACTGCGAGGCTCGGCCGCGGGGTCCGCCCGTCGTCGAACCGCGTCCACTCCTTCTCGCCGTACTCGTCGTAGAACGCGGCGACGTGCGCCGGGTCGTACTTCATGCGCCGACCACTTCCGCGAGGTCCTTGTCACCGCGCCCGGAGAGGCAGACGAGGACGAGCTCTTCGTCGAGGTCGCGTGCCCGCGCGAGCGCGTGCGCAGGCTCGAGCGCGGGGAGGATGCCCTCGGTTCTGCCCAGCTCGCGGAAGGCGGCGAGCGCCTCGGCGTCGCTGGCGCTCACGTACTCGGCGCGGCCGCTGTCGCGCAGGAACGCGTGCTCGGGCCCGACGCCCGGGTAGTCGAGCCCCGCCGAGATCGAGTGTGCGTCGAGCACCTGGCCATCCTCGTCGGCGAGGATCGACGAGCGCGCGCCGTGCAGGACTCCGGTGCGCCCGGTGCCGAGGCTGGCGGCCCCTGCGGCCTCGACGCCGATGAGCCGGACGTCCGCGTCGTCGACGAAGCCCGCGAAGAGGCCGATCGCGTTCGAGCCTCCGCCCACGCACGCGACCGCGACCTCGGGCAGCCGTCCCTCCGCCTCGAGCATCTGCTCTCGAGCCTCGCGGCCGATCACGGCCTGCAACTCGCGCACGAGCTCCGGATACGGGTGGGGCCCGACGCACGAGCCGAGGAGGTAGTGCGTCGTCTCGACGTTCGTCAGCCAGTCGCGGATCGCCTCGCTGGTCGCCTCGCGAAGCGTCTTCGTGCCGAGCTCGACGGGGTGCACCTCGGCGCCGAGCAGGCGCATGCGCTCGACGTTCGGACGCTGGCGGCGCATGTCCTCGGAGCCCATGTAGACGACGCACTCGAGCCCGAAGCGCGCGCAGACGGTTGCCGCGGCGACGCCGTGTTGGCCGGCGCCGGTCTCGGCGACGATCCGCTGTTTGCCGAGCCGTTGCGCGAGCAGCGCCTGGCCGAGCGCGTTGTTCAGCTTGTGCGCTCCCGTGTGCAGGAGGTCCTCGCGCTTCAGGTAGAGGCGCTTACCCGGGGCGAAGCGCTCGGCGAGCGTGAGCGGCGTCGGACGGCCCGCGTACGTTGCAAGCAGCGTGTCGAGCTCCTGCCGAAAGCCCGAATCGCTCCGCAACTGGTCCCAGGCGGTGGTCAGCTCGTCGAGCGCCGGGATCAGCGTTTCCGGCACGTAGCGCCCGCCGTACCGGCCGTAGACGCCGACGCTCACGAACGCACGGCCTCGACGAACGCTCGGATCCGGTCGTGATCCTTGATGCCGGGCGAGAGCTCTAGCTGCGAGCTCGCGTCGACCGCCCACGGCTGGACGACCGCAATCGCCTCCCGGACGTTCTCCGGGTCGAGGCGGCCCGCAAGGACGATGCGTCCCTCCTCCGCCGAGGCCCTCGCGTGGTGTTCCGAGTCCTCCTGCTCCCAGGGGAGGTCGAGCACCCGGCCGACGGGCTCTTTGCCCCGCAGCAGCAGCGCGTCACGCCCACGGTGCCCGTTCTCACGCTCGTAGAGCTGGGTGAGGTCGGAGCCGGCCTCGAACAGCTCGCCGACGAGGACCGCGACGGAGAGCATGGTCTCCGGCACCGGCAGGACGCGCTGGGCACGCCTGGGGCTCTCGCGGGCGAGGATGAACCCGGCGAGGTCGGCGCCTGCCTCGGCCGCGACGGCGACGTCCTCGTCGCGCGTGAGCCCGCAGATCTTCACGAGCGGCCGAGCGATCAGCTCGCTGAGCTTCGCAGCGGGATCCGCTGCGCGCATGAGCGCGGACCCGACGAGCACCGCGTTGGCTCCTGCGAGCTCGGCAGCGGCAGCCTGAGCCCGCGACTCGATCCCGCTCTCGGCAACGACCACACGGTCGGCCGGCGCACGGGAGACGAGGTCGAGTTGTGCCGAGCGGTCGATGCGGAAGGTCGACAGATCGCGGGCGTTGATTCCGATCGGGTCGGCTGCGAGAGCGGTTGCCCGCTCGAGCTCTTCGGC
>JBKPQP010000056.1:0-3513 GCA_046734155.1 Actinomycetota bacterium
GTGGCGCGACGCAGACGGTGCACACTGGGGCTCGAGCTCATGAGCTCCGTCGACACAGCGGTTCAGCCCGCAGTCGCGCGCGACCAGGCTCGCGCGCTCTTCGGCCAGACGATGGGCCTCGTTGCGGTCACCTGCGGCTTCTTCGCCCTTGGTGCGTACCTCGGCCGCGATCTGTCTTACGGCTGGGGCCTCGTCCTGTTCATCGCGAGCTTCGGCCTCCTGATCGGGATCAACTTCGCCGTGCGACGGTCGGAGCAGCTGGCAATCGGCTTGCTCTTCGGCTTCGGCGTCGTGATCGGGTTGGCGACCGCGCCGACGATCGCCCACTACGCCTCGACGAACCCGCAGTCGGTGTGGCAGGCGGGCGGGGCGACCGCGCTGTTCATCGCCGGCTTCGGCGCGGCCGGCTACGCAACGCGCCGCGACCTCTCCGGACTGGCCCGCGTGTGCTTCTGGGCGCTCCTCGCGCTGATCGTCTTCGGGATCGTGGCCATCTTCGTGCAGATCCCGAACAGCGCCTTGATCTACTCGATCGCCGGCCTGGTGATCTTCGCCGGCTTCACGATGTACGACTTCCAGCGGCTGAGGCGGACGCAGGACATCCGCGCCGCGCCCCTGCTCGCCGCCTCGATCTTCCTCGACGTCCTCAACGTCTTCCTGCTCCTGCTCTCGTTGTTCAACCGTGACTAGTGGGATGAGCGGGCGAATGGTCCCGGTGGCGACGTTCGGTACCCGCTCCGAGGCGGAGATCGTCCAGGCCCTCCTCGCATCGGCGGGGATCGACGCATCGATTTCGGCAGACGACGCCGGTGGCGCGTACCCGTTCGTGTTGTCGGGCGGTGCGCAGTTGCTGGTCGACGAGAACGACGTCGAGGCCGCGACCCAGGTGCTGGCCAGTGAAACAGACAAATCTTGAGGAAGGAGCTCGCATGTCAACCGACGATGCGCAACCGACCGTAGTCCTCGTCCACGGCGCCTTCGCCGATGCCTCGAGCTGGAACGGAGTCATCGAACGACTGCAGGCGCAGGGCCTGGAGGTCACGGCGCCGGCGATTCCGCTGCGAGGGATCTCGATCGACTCCGCCTACACCGCGAGCGTGCTCGAACAGATCCCGGGGCCCGTGCTCCTCGTCGGCCACTCCTACGGCGGCGCGGTGATCACGAATGCCGCGGCTAAGGCCGGCAACGTCATCGGCCTCGTCTTCGTCGCCGCCTTCGCCCCCGACGAGGGCGAGCGGCTCGGGGAGGTGACGCCGGAGTCGCGGGACAGCGTCCTGAACAGCGCACTCGCCCCGCACCATTACCCGTCGCCGGACGGCGGCGAGCCGGCGGTCGAGTTCGGAATCGACCCCGCGAAGTTCCATGACGCCTTCGCGGCAGACCTCCCGGCCGAGCAGACGGCCGTGATGGCGGCAACACAGCGGCCCATCGCCGAGCTCGCGTTCTCGGAGGCGACCGGCGCACCGGCCTGGAAGCACATGCCGTCGTGGGCCATCGTGGCCACCGGCGACAAGGCGGCGGGGGCGGACCTCGTCCGTTCGATGGCCGAGCGCGCCGGCGCGACCATCACCGAGGTCGAGGGCTCACACGTGATCATGATCTCGCAGCCCCAGGCCGTGACCGACGTGATCCTGGACGCGGTCGCGGCGGTCCCGGTTACTGCGTGAGCCTGTTCAGCCGCCATCGCAGCTACCCATTGCCGGTCGAGGGCCACCTGGCCAGCTTCGACGGGGCGACTGGCTGGCTCAACTCGCCACCCCTGACGACGGACGACCTTCGCGGGAAGGTCGTCCTCGTCGACTTCTGGACCTACACCTGCATCAACTGGCTCCGCACCCTCGCGTACGTGCGCGCATGGGCAGAGAAGTACGAGAGCCATGGCCTGGTCGTGATCGGCGTCCACACGCCCGAGTTCCCGTTCGAACGGGACGAGGACAACGTGCGCTGGGCCGTCGAGGAGATGGCCGTCGGCTACCCCGTCGCGCTCGACCCCGAGTATGAGGTCTGGCGCGCGTTCGCGAACCACTACTGGCCGGCTGCCTACTACGCCGACGCCGAGGGGCAAATCCGCCACCACCAGTTCGGCGAGGGCGGCTACGAGGAGTGCGAACGCGTGATCCAGATGCTGCTGCGCGAGGCCGGACGCGAGGACGTCGCCGATGACCTGGTCTCCGTCACTCCGCGGGGCTTCGAGGTCCAGGCCGACTGGGACAACCTGAGGTCGCCCGAGACATACCTCGGCTACGAGCAGGCTCAGAACTTCGCTTCTGGCGGCTTCGCGGCCGACGAGCCCGGCACCTACGTAGTGCCGGAACCGCTGAACCTCAACGAGTGGGCTCTGGCCGGGGACTGGACGGTCGAAAGCGGCGCCAGCGTGCCCCAGGCCGCCGACGGGCGGATCGCGTTCCGCTTCCACGCCCGCGACGCGCATCTCGTCATGGGCCCGAGCGAGCGAGGAACCGAGGTCCCGTTCCGGGTGCTCCTCGACGGCGAGCCTCCCGGCCCCGCGCACGGCGGCGACGTCGACGAGGACGGCCACGGGACGCTCTCTCATCAGCGGTTACATCAGCTGATTCGCCAGCCGGGCTCGATCCGCGAACGTACGCTCGAGGTCACCTTCCCGGAAGCCGACGCCGAGGCTTACTGCTTCACCTTCGGCTAGACCCGGTGGTCACCGTGCGGGAACTGCGCCCTGACGAGGTGGAAAGCGTTGGCCGCCACCTGCCGCTGAGTCGGCTCCCCCAGCACATCCGGGAGCGTTCGACCTACCTCGTCGCGTGGGAGGACACCGTGCCGGTGGGACACGCGCACATCGCCTGGAGCGAAACGCACCTCGGGCTCCCCGAGATCCAGGACGTCTTCGTCGTGCCCGAGCTGCGGCGCCGAGGAATCGCCTCGCAGCTCACGCACGCCGCCGAGGCCGAGGCTCGCGACCGAGGCTGGGACCGCATGAGCCTCAGCGTCAGCCAGGACGGAAACGCCGCCGCGAGCCGCCTGTACGCCAAGCTCGGCTACTCGGACGCGGGAGTCGAGCCGGTCCGGGTGCTCGGACAGGTCATGCTCCGCACCGGTCCGCTCGACATGGACGACACGCTCGTCTACCTCGTCAAGGAGCTCTGAAGCGCGGGGGAAAGCTGCCGGTCGGTTCCGTCCGATGCTCGATCTAGATTCAGCGGTCCGCTCGAGCCGTCGCAGGCACGCCGACCCGAGCGCAGTCAATACCATTCGGGATAAGCGCAGGAGGTCGGGAAAATGGCGTCAGCAAGGCAGTTGGAGGCCGTCGAAATCGCGGACGAGCAGTTGAAAAACACGGTCGTCGAAGAGTCGGCCGGCCTCGGCGTGCGCCGCTTCTTCACGATCCCCGGCCGCGACCCGTTCGACGAGATCGAATGGGAGACGCGCGACGCGCTGATCCCCGGCAAGGACGCCCCGGCCTTCGAGCAGAAGGACGTCGAGTTCCCGAAGTTCTGGTCGCAGACGGCGACCAACATCGTCGCGCAGAAGTACTTCCGC
>JBKPQP010000057.1:0-6963 GCA_046734155.1 Actinomycetota bacterium
GAGGCGCTGACGGTCGCGGCGGCGGTCCCGCGATGATCCTCGAGCTCGAAGGCCTGGCGGTCTTCGGCCGGCACGGGGTGCTCGAGGAAGAACGGCGCAACGGCCAGGAGTTCCTCTACGACATCGGCCTCGACGTCGGCGACGCGGGCGTCACCGACAGGATCGAGGATGCGGTCGATTACCGAGAGGTCGCCGACTGTGTGCGCGAGGTCTCGGACAGCCGCAGCTTCAACCTGATCGAGGCTCTTGCCCAGACGATTGCCGACGCGCTCCTCGAACGCTTCCCGGTCCGCTCGGTGCAGGTCCGCGTGACGAAGACGAATCCGCACGGCGTCGGCGCCCGCTATGCGATCGTCAGCGTCGAGCGGGCTTCCTCGCGTTGACGATCGAGGCCGAGAGCAGGTAGCTGATCCCGGCCGGGTGCCGCGAGGCGTTGGCGTTGCCCGCCGCGTAGGACGCTTCGGCGTAGAAGTAAGCGCCCTTGCGGTTCGTGTTCCGCACGCGCAGACGCTCGCGCTTGGTTCCGGTCCGCTCGGAGAGCCCGCGGGCGTCTCGCTTCCGAAGCCGGCCCGTTTCGAGCACGCTCACCGTCTGCGGCCCCCAGAGCGCGAGGTCGACGTCTCCGTCGCCGGGCTGGAGCGCGACCGAGGCGGCTTTCCCGGCCGGGACCCAGAAGCGGTACACGTCGCGCGGGTCGTCGCCACGATCGAGCCGCGCGGAGATGCTTCCGCTCTTGTGGCCGGCGAACGTCAATGGACTGGCGGCATGGTGGAGGATCCCGCCCGGCCTGATGTACGAGACGTCCTCGTTAGGCTCCTGCGGGTCGCGAGGCGGCGGGGCGGCGGCCAGCGCGGCGGGAATGTCGAGCCGCCCGAAGCCCGAGAACTGGTCGAAGCCCGGCGTCCAGACATCCTGGGCCGACTCGCGCATGATGTCGAAGACCTGGGACGAGTCGAGCGTCGGCCGCACCGTCCAGACCCAGTCGGCCGCGGCTGCGACCATGGGCGAGGCGAAGCTCGTGCCGTCGAACTGGTCGTAGCTTTCGGGCGGGTGGAGCGACGTCGGGACCGCGACCCAGATGCGCTCTCCGGGGGCTGCCAGGTCGACGTGCGTGGAGCCGGTCGAGAAGAAGGACGGCACGCCGGTCGAATCGAGCGAGCCGACGGTCAGGACATGGGGGAGGCTGGCCGGATACTCGGCAGGGTTTCCGTTCTGGCGGCTGTTCCCGGCCGCGGCGACGACGAGTGTCCCCGCCCCCTGGGTGATGGCGACCATGCGGTCGATCAGCGAGTTTCTGATCTCAGAGCCGAGGCTGAGGTTGACCACGCCCCGGCCGACGTGGATCGCGGCGTCGAGCCCACGGATGACGTCACCGACGCTGATTCCGATCCCCTCCGGACTCGCGTCCCAAACGTAGAGGTTCGCCTGCGGGTAGACGCCGACCACGCCGAGGTTGTTCCTGGGCGCCGCTGCGACCGACGCGACGGCTGTCCCATGCTCCTCGTTCTGGCCGGACGTGCTCTGACGGTTCAGCGCCGTCGTGTTGGGACGCCCAGCGAACTCCTGGTGAGTGAGGTCGACGCCCGTGTCGATGATCGTCAACGGCTTGCCGGGGCCCGGCGGAACGGCCCCGTCGGCATGGACGAACGGGACCCACCAATCGGTTCCTTCGGGCGGTGGCCCGTCAAGCATCGAGAGCTGTTCGTCGGGTGTGACCTCGGTGACGAGATCGGAGCGCAAGAGCCCCGGAAGCACGCGGAGCGCCGAGCGCGTGGGGACGCGCCAGATCGGAAGCGCGGAGGCGATCTTCACGCCGCCCGCTTCCCGGAGCGCAGGACCGGCTCCGGGCTTAGCGAGGACGAGCCCCGCACGGTAGGGGGAGAGCTCGCGCGCGAGCGCACTTCCTCCTGCGAGCGCCGTGGAAGGCACGGCGAACGCGAGGGCTCCAAAAGCGATGATGACCCCGAGACGCTTCAAGGCGGCGAAGATAGCAGCGGTGGCGAAGACTGCCTTCGTCGGTATCGGCTCCAACCTCGGCGACCGTGAGGAGAACCTGCGGCGCGCCGTCACGCTGCTATCGGCCGAGGAAGGGATCGACGTCGCCGCTGTCTCCGAGATTCGCGAGACGGAGCCCGTCGGTCCGGTCGAGCAGGGCCCGTTCCTGAACGGCGCCGTCCGAATCGAGACCGACCTCGGGCCGCGGGAGCTTCTCGAGCGGCTGCTCGCGGTCGAGCAGAGCCTTGGTCGCGTGCGCGAGGAGCGATGGGGTCCGCGGACGATCGACCTCGACCTCCTGCTGTACGACGATCTTTATGTCGACCTGCCGGGCCTGACCGTCCCGCATCCGCGGCTCCACGAGCGGCGTTTTGCTCTCGAGCCGCTCGCAGACCTGGCTCCCAGCCTCGAAATACCGGGGAAGGGCCCAATTTCGGCGTTGCTCGCGGGGCTAGAATGACGGCATGTCGCACATCGACGACCTCGACGAGTTCGAGGCGGAGCTCGAGCTCCGGCTGAAGCGCGAATACTCCGACGTCTTCGAGCTGTTCCGGTTCTGCGTGCTGACCCAGGACGCGACGTATCTCTGCAACAAACTCGACCTCAACTACTCGCCGCAACCCAGTTACCCCTTCTACCACCTGAAGATGGAGGATGTCTGGGTCTGGGACAAGAACCGTCCGACGAGGCTCATTCCGCGGGCGGAGATCTACACGTCCAGCGACGTCACGGTCGAGGAGCTGCGCGGGGAGGGCGGCGGCCCGAAGCTGACCGCCGAGGCGCTCGCGGAACGAATTGGCGAACCGCTCGCCGGCGAAGACGACCTCTAACCACCCGCTGACATCAGTCGTCTAAACAGACGACATGCCGCGGCGGGTGTTGCTCTCGCTCCTGATGCTGGCGACCGGGCTCGCGCTGATCGTCGTGGCCCAGCTCGCCGACGCGGCGCCTGAGCGCAGGGGCGGGATCTTCAAGGTCGGCACGGTCGGCGCGTCGGTGCAGATCGATCCGCAGCTGAGCTACATCTCGACCGGCTGGTGGCTCGAGTACGCGACCGCCGCGAAGCTCTACAACTACCGGCCGGGCGGCAAGCTCGTCCCGGAAGTCGCCTCGGGCTTCAGGGTCTCTCAAGACGGCCGGAGGTACACGTTCACGATCCGCAAGGGCTTCCGCTTCAGCGACGGCGCGCGCGTCACCGCGGCGAGTTTCACGTATGCGATCGATCGGGCCGCAAACCACGACCTGAGCTCGCCTGCCGCGCAGTTCATCACCGATTCGAGCAAAGGCGGTGTCGACATCGCTGGAGCCCTGGTCGTGAACGAAGGAAACGGAACCCGTGTCAGCGGCGCTCAAGCGCGCGGCAACAAGCTGTTCATCACCCTGAACCGGCCGAGCGGGAAGCTCATTTCGGTTCTCACGCTTCCGTTCTTCCAGGCGACCTCGAGGAAGCTCCCGCTCACGAAGGAGGTTGTCAACGTATCCGGGAACGAACTGCCTTCCGCGGGTCCCTACTACATGTCCCGCAACGATCCGGATCAGCTGACGCAGCTCCGGCGGAACAGGTTCTGGAAGCGAGGCCCTGGCCGGACCGCGCCACGAAACCTCGCCGGGCTCGATCTGCAGTGGAATCTCAACGAGCAGACCGCGTTCGAGATGGTCAATGCGAACGAACTGGACGAGGGGCCGCTGCCACCCGCTGAGGTCCAGAGCGTGGCCAACCGGTACGGCGTCAACCGGTCGAGGTTCTGGGTGAAGCCGGTGGGCTGCGTCGGCTGGATCGAGTTGAACACGCGACAGGGGCTCTTCAAAGACAACCCGTCTCTGCGACAAGCGGTGAACTGGGCGATCGATCGCACCGATTTCGTCGCGAGCGCAAGCCCATACGCATGGACCCCCTGGACGCATCTGATCCCTCCGGGCTTTCCCGGATCGATCACGAAGCGGGCGCTCCAGCCCTACGGGGCCCGGGCGGACATGGACAAGGCGCGTCAGATCGCAGCCGGCCACTATCGCGACGGGCACGCCGTGCTGGCCTACCGCGCGGGGGGGCCGCCCAACCCCAGGGTTGAGCTCGTGCGCCGCAATCTCACGAGCCTCGGCCTGAACGTGACCCTTGCGCCCTTCTCCGATTATCCGCCAAGAGTGGGTTGGGACCTCTTGCTCGGGTACGGCTGGTGCCTGGACGCTCCGGCCGACCCTGGCGCCTTCGTGACCGCCGTCCAGGGGCTCCTCAGCCCGCAATACGTCGCGAAGGTGCAGAACGCCAACCGGCTAAGCGGCGAGAAACGCATCAAGGCCTTTGGCAAGCTCGACGTTGAGATCATGAAGAAGGACGCTCCGGCCGTCGTCATGAACAGCTACAACAACCGCTTCTTCTTCTCGAACAGGGTCGATCCGAAGAGCCTCAAGTACCACGCGGTGTTCCAGGACTGGAGCATCCCCGCGCTCGTGCTGAAGTAGGCTCGGCGCATGCTCCTGGCCGTCGACGTCGGCAACACGCAGACGGTCCTCGGGCTCTACGACGGCGAACGCCTGACCGAGCAACGGCGGCTCGCGACCGACGCCTCGCGCACCGGGGACGAGCTCGGAGCACTCCTCGGCGAGATGCTCGACCTCGATTCCGTGGACGGGATCTGTTTGTCCTCGACCGTGCCCGCGCTCGTCCGCGAATTCGAGCTCTTCGCCGAGCGCTGGGCGCGTGCGCCGATCCTCGTTGTGGGGCCGGGCGCCAAGACCGGAATTCCCGTTCGCTACGACGACCCGCGCGAGGTCGGGCCGGATCGGGTCGTCAATGCCGTCGCAGCTCGTGACCGGTACGGGTCGCCGGTCATCGCGGTCGACTTCGGCACATCGACGAACTTCGACGTCGTCTCGCCGGAAGGCGACTACGTGGGCGGCGTGCTCGCGCCGGGAATCGAGATCTCGATGGACGCGCTCTTCGCCCGCGCGGCGCGCCTGATGCGGGTCGACTTCACCGAGCCGCCCGCGGTGATCGGGAAGACGACCGTGCACAGCCTCCAGTCGGGGCTGGTCTACGGGTTCGCGGGCCAGGTCGACCGGATCGTCGAGGAAATTCGCGGCGAGCTGGGATCGAAGGCGCCGACGGTTGCCACGGGCGGGCTCGCGGAGCTGATCGTCCCGCACACTCGAACCATCGACCGCGTCGATCCCGACCTGACGCTCGAGGGCCTGCGGCTGCTCTGGGCGCTGAACGCGTGACCGAGGTCGAGCTGACACGCGGGAGGAAGCGCTCTAGCGGCGCAGCCAGGCGTGCAAGCGCGCTAAGAGCGAGGGAGGCCGCTCCGCTCGAAGGCGCTCGTCGCGCGCAGCCTGCCGCTTGGCGAAGGCTCGCTCGCGCATGACGCGCGTCGGGTACTTCGGCTTCCAGTAGATCGGTCGAGGCATCAGCAGGTCACCGGCAGGGGACCGCTAACCGCCGCCGTAGATGGAAATCGGGAGGTCGAGGAGGACCTCGTCTCCCTGCGGCAGCTCGTCCTCGAGGCGCTCGAGCATGAACCGCGCGCCCGGCGCGGCCGCGAACAGCCGCTGTTCGACCTCGTCGAGCGTCTGGAGCTGCACGAGCTCCTGCTTGAACGGCTTCGGGAACCGGCCGCGGCCGAGGTACCAGCCGTAGAACTTCTTCAGGAAGCCGGTCGCGCGCTGCTCGCCCAGCTCGCGGACGGTCTCGCGAATGAACAGGACGAGCTCGGCGATGACCTCTTCGCGGGACGGCTCGGCCTCGTCGCCCATGATCTGCTTCAGCGCCCACGGGTTGCCCTGGGCCGCGCGGCCCACCATGACCGCTGCGGCGCCGGTCGTCGCGAGCACAGTCTGCGCCCTCGGGCGTGACGTGATGTCGCCGGACGCGATCACCGGAACGTCGACGAGCTCGACGAGCTCCGCGGTGAGCGAATGGTCGGCCTCGCCCGTGTACATCTGCTTCGCCGAGCGCGGATGGAGGGTGAGCGAGGCGGCGCCGGCGTCGACGAGCTGCGGGCCGATCACGAGGCAGGTCCGCGAGCCGTTCGGGAGCCCGCGGCGCATCTTCACGGAGACCGGGAGCGAGGTCGCGTTCGCGACCGCGTCGACGATCGCGCACGCGCGCGCCGGCTCTTCGAGACAGTGCGCCCCCGCGCCGGTCTTCGTCACCTTGCGCACGGGGCAGCCGAAGTTGATGTCCACGATGTCCGCGCCCGCGTCCTCGACCATGCGCGCGGCCTCAGCCATCATGTGCGGCTCCGCTCCGAAGATCTGAACTGCGAGTGGATGCTCGTCCGCGGCGATGCGCAGATAGCCGAGCGTGCGCTCGTTGTTGTGCGAGAGCCCGGCGCAGCTGACCATCTCGGAGCAGACCAGCCCGGCGCCGAAGCGCCGTCCCTGTCGGCGAAAGGCCTGCACGCTCACTCCGGCCATCGGCGCGAGAACGAGGCGCGACGGGATCTCCACCTCGCCGATGCGCCAGGATTCGCGCAGATCTACCTGCATAACGGCCGAATCGTAGCCGCGGGCGCGGAGTTTGACGTCGGCCGATGCCGTAGGTACCATGCCCGCTTCGCGACGGCGCCTTGCGCCGCGCATTTTTTCTGAGGAGGCACAAAAAGTGAAGGAAGTGATCCTCACTCCTGAGGGCTACAAGAAGCTCAAGGAGGAGATCCAGTACCTGTCGAACGACAAGCGCCGCGAGGTTGCGGAGCGGATCCGCGTTGCGCGGCAGTTCGGCGACATCGCAGAGAACTCCGAGTACGACGACGCCAAGAACGACCAGGCGCTGCTCGAGCACCGCATCGCGGTGTTGGAGGAGAAGTTCGCGAACGCGCGCGTCATCTCCAAGAAGGACGTGGCCAAGGACGTCGTGTCCGTCGGCTCGCACGTGAAGCTGCGAGACGTGTCCGCGAAGGAGACCGTCGAGTACCACATCGTCGGCTCGGCCGAGGCGAACCCGTCGGAGAACAAGCTCTCGAACGAGTC